>JALSIO010000069.1 GCA_026989995.1 Myxococcales bacterium | reverse complement strand
TGGTCCCCCGAGCGCAGAACCGCGGGCACGCGCTGCCCCCGGAACTCGGCCGGCCGCGTGTACTGCGGTCCTTCGAGCAGCCCCTCCTGGAAGGACTCGCTGCGCACCGAGCCCGGGTTCCCGAGCACGCCCGGGAGCAGCCGGGACACCGCCTCGACCACCACCATGGCCGCCACCTCGCCCCCGGAGAGCACGAAATCGCCCACCGAAAGCTCCGCATCCACGGCGAGATCGAGGACCCGCTGGTCCACTCCCTCGTAGCGTCCGCAGACGAGGGTCAGTGAAGCCTCCGCCGCCAGGCCCTCGACCCGGCGCTGGTCGAGCCGGTCGCCCTGGGGCGAGAGGAGCAGGACCTTACCCCGGCGGCGGCGATTCTTCACCCCGGCCACGTCCTCGATGGCCGCCACGAGGGGCTCGGGCCGCATCACCATCCCGGGGCCGCCCCCGTAGGGCGCGTCGTCCACCGTCCGATGTCGGTCGAGCGCCCACTCCCGGAGGTCGTGGAGCACCACCTCGAGGATCCCGCGCCTGCGGGCGATCCCCACCATGGACTCCCGCAGGAAGGGCCCGAAAAGCCCCGGAAACAGGGTGATGACGTCCACCCGGAGCTTTGGGCCGGCCATGGCCTTCTCCCCCTTCCCGCTCCCCGGTCGGGGACTCAGGGGGGCTCGCCCTCCCCGAGCAGTCCCGGAATGGGGACGTAGAGGATCTCTCCCCGCTCGAGCCGGACCTCGCGCAAGAACTCGCGGGCCGTGGGAAGCAGATGCTCCCGCCCCGCCGCGTCCTCCACCGCGAGCAGGTCGCCCGCCCGGGTCTCGTAGATCTCCCTCACGCGCCCGAGCTCGCGGCCCTCGGGCGTGACCACCCGGCAGCCCACGAGCTGGAAGTGGTAGTACTCGCCCTCCGGCAGCGGCGCGAGGCGGTCGATCCGTCCGAAGACGTCCCGCCCTCGCAGCGCCGCCGCGGCATCGCGGTCCTCGATGCCTTCGAGCTCCACCAGCGCCTCCCCCGGACGCCCGGGCCGGCAGCTCCGCACGCGGAAGCGCCTCGCCCCGCCGAGCAGCAGCTCCTCGGCCCGCTTCAGATTGCCGAGGTCGTCGCCCGTGTAGCGGATGCGCAGGCCACCCCGGACGCCGTGGGCGCCGGCCACACGCCCGAGCCGCAGCCAGCCGGGCGGGACGGTGTCAGTCGACGATCTCGAGGCGCTTGCCGGCACCGGTCCGCGAGGCCGCGAGCACGGCCCGCATGGCCTTGGCGACCCGGCCCTGGCGCCCGATCACCCGCCCCCGGTCCGAGGCGGCCGTCTCGAGCTCGATCAGACCCTCCTCGGGCTCGCGCACGCGGACCGCGTCGGGCTCCACCACGATGGCCCGGGCGATGAACTCGACGAGTTCGGCGCCGGGCGACGGGCTGCGGCCCCGCTCCCCGGATCGGGAAGGCGCTCCCATGGCGGCTCAGGCGCTCTCGCCGGCGGCCGCCTGCCGCCGGGCCCGCGCGATCAGCGAGCTCACGGTCTCGGAGACCTGGGCCCCGCGCTGCCGCCACGCATCGACCCGCTCGAGGTCGATGGCGATGTGCGCCGGCTCGCGGGTGGGGTCGTAGGTGCCGAGGAACTCGAGCGCGCGGCCGTCGCGCTGGCGCCGGGAGTCGAGGGCGACCACCCGGTAGAAGGGGCGCTTCCTGGCGCCGGCGCGCTGGAGTCGGATCTTCACCATGTCGTCCCATCCTCGGTAATCCGCCGGGGGGCCGCCGCCGGGCCGCACGCGGGTGGCCGTCGATTCGGTGGCGTGGGGCGCACCGCGGTGGCCCGCTCCGTCCGGGCTCCCGGCGCGGAAGGGCGATCAATCTACGGGAGCCGGAGGGGGCGGTCAACGGCCCGCCGCGAGCTCCCGCTCCTTCTTCTCCGAGCACGCGGGGCAGGCGTACTTGACCTGGTGCGGCTTGAGCAGGCGGTCGTAGTCGCGCGCCAGGGCGACCCGCCTCACCCGGGGGGACCGGGTTCCGCAGAAGTCGCACCGGAAGCCGGCGTCCCCCGTGGCGGCCGTCCCCTTCCCCTCCGGCTCTCCGTTCTCGCTCATCTTCCTCCTCCCCCGCTCTCGGTGCCGGCGCGGCCCGAGCGCACGTAGAGCCTGAGCTCGGTGGGGGCCTCCTCGCCGAGCTCCCGCCGCAACGCCTCGAGGAGCGCCGGGCGCTGCAGCATGAGCTGCTGGCACCAGGCGCTCGAGTCCACCCGGGCTTCGAGCACCGCTCCGCGCAGGCGCACCGGCTGGCAGTGGGCCGCCACCACCGGACCCACCGCGCGCTCCCAGCTTTGCGCGATCCGGACCACCCCCGTCGCCTCGTCGAGTCCGAGCTCCGTGAGGACCCGGGAGAGCACGCCGCGGAGCTCGCGCGGCCGGTGCCCGAAGGCGGGGCGCGCCCCCGGGCCGCCCCCGCTGCGGCGGCCGCCCCGGTTCACGGCTCGTCCAGCGGGCGGAAGAGCAGCCCGCTCGGGAGCTTCGGCACGAAGAAGGTCGACTTCTGCGGCAGCACCTCGCCTGCGCGCGTCACCCGGAACACGTCGTCGGGGGTGAGCGGATTCACGTAGAGGGCCACCGACCCCTGGCCGCTGCGCACCTGCTCGGCCGCGAGGCGGGCGTCCTTGGGGAAGGCGAGCGCCCCCTCCCGGATCGCCTCCCGGTCGATCCCGAAGACGCCGCCCACCACCTCCTCCTCGAGGACCCGGATGGTGAGATCGCCGTCGGCGGGCCGGGAGAAGACGCGCAGCAGGCCGCTGCCGTCGTCCGCGGCGAAGGCGTGACGATCGGCGAGCGGCGCGAGCTCGCGCGCGAGGACCTCCGGGATCTCCGCCGGCTCCGCCACCGGAACCCGCCGCTCTTCCCAGCCCGCGAGCCGCTCCCGCCACAGGTGCTCCGAGGGGGCCGGCCCCTTGCGCACCACCCGGTGGATGGGCAGCAGCAGCGTCCCCGGCGCAAAGGCGTTGGCGAGGTAGACGAGCAGGAAGTCCTCCGGGCGCTCCCCCTCGGCATCGCCGCCCCTCCGGGCGCGCTCCGATCGGCACTCCTCGCGGTAGGCCAGCGCCGTCTCGTAGCGGTGATGGCCGTCTGCGATCACCACCTGGCGATCGGCCAGGAACTCCCGAACCGCGCGGGTGGCCTCCGGCGCGTCGAGCCGGGCGAGCACGTGCTCCGTGCCCGCTTCGTCCACCGCACGGCCGAGGGGCTCGCCCCGGAAGGCGGAGCGCACCACCGGCCCGAGGGCGTCCTCCCGGTCCTCGTAGAGCAGGAAGACGCTCGACAGGTTGGTCCGCGCCGCCCGCAGCTGCTTGAGCCGGTCCCGTTTCGGGCCGGACATGGTGCGTTCGTGGGGCAGCACCACCCGCCGCTCGTAGGGCTCGAGGCGCAGGGCGCCGAAGAGGCCCACGCGTTCGTGCTCGAGGCCCTCGGCGGTGCGGAACCGCTGGCGGAGCGCGTAGAAGCCGGGCTCCGGGTCGCGCAGGAGCACGCCCTCCCGCTGCCAGGCGCGCAGGCGCTCGGACACCTCCCGGTAGTCGGTCCCGGCTTCGTCCTCGACCCGCTCCGTGAGCTCGAGCCGGATGGCCGAGTGCGGATCGCGCGCGTAGTAGCGCACCCGCTCCTCCGGGGTGATGACGTCGTAGGGCGGGACCACCACCCGGGAGAGGTCCACCCGGCGCGGGTCGTAGCGGAGGGCGCGGAAGGGGCGCAGATCCGTCATGCCGCCCGCTCCGCGGCGAGCAGCGGCCCGAGCGCCGGATCGCCGAGCGGGCCCCGGCGCAGGACGCGCGGGGGGGAGGTGCCGAGGTCCACCACCGTGCTCGGCTCGCCGCCGCCGGCGTCGGGCTCGCCCGCGAGCAGCGCGAGCGCCGGATCGCCGAGGCGCCGGGCGAGCTCGAAGGCCTCCGCGCGGGTGCGTGCCGGGGGCTCGCCGCTGCGGTTCAGGCTCGTCGCCGTCACCGGGCCGACGGCCGTCTGCTCGGCGCGCCGCGCGAGCCCGGCGGCGAGCGGGTGGGGCGAGCAGCGGAACCCCACCCCGCCGGCCTCGTTGGCGACCCCGGGCGCGAAGGAGGCCCGGACGGGCAGCACGAGGGTGAGCGGCCCCGGCCAGAGGTCCCCGAGGGCCCGCCGGGCGCGCTCCGGAAGCTCGGCGCCGAGGGCGGCGAGCGCCGCCGGGCCGGTCACGAGCACGGACAGGGCCCGGGTGGCCTCCCGCCCCTTCCACCGCCGCAGGGCCTCCACCGCCTCGGGCGATCGCGCGTCCGCCGCGAGCCCCCAGACGGTCTCGGTGGGAAAGCCGAGGAGGCCACCGCGGCGCAGGTGCGCGACGGCTGCCTCGAGGTCGAGCTCCGGCACCGGGTGCGCCGTGCTCACCGGTCGAGCCCCGCGCCGATGTCCCGGCGGTGGTGCATCCCCTCGAAATGGATGCACCCGGCTGCGCGGTAGGCGCGCTCGCGGGCCTCGCGAAGCGTGGCCCCGCGCGCGGTCACGCCGAGGACCCGGCCCCCGGCCGTGCGGTAGACACCGTCCTCACCCCGCCGCGTGCCCGCGTGGAAGACCACCGTGCCCGGTACCGACTCCGCCTCCTCGAGCCCCGAGATGGGCAGCCCCGTCTCGTAGCCCCGGGGATAGCCCCCGGAGGCCAGCACCACGCACACCGAGGCGTCGGCGAGCTCGGGCGGCCGCCGCCCGCCGAGGTCGCCCCGCGCCGCGGCCTCGAGCAGCGGCACGAGGTCACTCTCGAGGCGCACCACGATGGCCTGGGTCTCCGGGTCCCCGAAGCGGACGTTGAACTCCACCACGCGCGGGGCGCCGGCGTCGTCGATCATGAGGCCCACGAAGAGCACCCCGGTGAAGGGGCGTCCCTCCGCGGCCATGCCGGCGACCGTCGGCGCCACGATCTCCTCGAGCACGCGCTTCTCGGTGACGGGATCGACCCGGGGGGTCGGCGAGAAGGCCCCCATGCCGCCGGTGTTCTCGCCGCGGTCGCCATCCCGCGCGCGCTTGTGGTCCTGGGCAGCGGCGAGCGGCACGAAGCGCTCCCCGTCGCAGATCGCGTAGTAGGAGGCCTCCGTGCCCGCGAGCCGCTCCTCGATCACGACCCGGTCCCCCGCCGCGCCGAAGCGCCGGGCTCCCATGATCTCCTGGAGGGCGGCCTCGGCCTGCGCCGGGTCGTCGCAGACGACGACCCCCTTGCCCGCGGCGAGCCCGTCCGCCTTCACCACGCAGGGGCCCCCGAGCTCCCGCACGTGGGCGCGGGCGCGCTCGAGGTCGTCGAAGACGCGGAAGGCGGCGGTGGGAATCCCATGGCGCGCCATGAACTCCTTGGCGAAGGCCTTGCTGGCCTCGAGCCGGGCGGCCGCCGCGGAGGGGCCGAAGACGGCGATCCCCGCCTCCCGGAGCCGATCGGCGAGCCCGGCTGCGAGGGGGTCCTCGGGGCCCACCACCACGAGATCCGGCGCCTCACGGCGCGCGAGCCCCACCACCGCCTCGAGGTCGGTGGCCGACACCTCCGGGTGGCAGGTCGCCCGCTCGGCGATGGCGTCGCTCCCCGGCGCCGCCACCACCGAGTCGACGCAAGGGCTCGCGGCGATGCCGTGCACGAGGGCGTGCTCCCGGCCTCCGGAACCGATCACCAGCACCTTCATGCCGCCACCGATCCTCCGCTAGTGCCGGAAGTGCCGCACGCCCGTGAAGAGCATGGCGACGCCGAGCCGGTCGGCGGCCTCGATCACGAGCGCGTCGCGGGCGGAGCCA
Organism: Myxococcales bacterium; assembly: GCA_026989995.1. Classification (GTDB taxonomy): domain Bacteria; phylum Myxococcota_A; class UBA9160; order UBA9160; family JALSIO01; genus JALSIO01. Next base: position 146 of record JALSIO010000069.1, on the reverse strand, counting down.
CCGGGCTGGATGCACGCGGTGGCCCCGGCCTCGGCGGCCGCCTCGAGGCCGTCGGGGAAGGGGAAGAAGGCGTCGCTGGCGAGCGCCGCACCCCGCAGGTCGTTCCCCACCCGGCGGGCCTTCTCGCGGGCGGCGAGCACAGCGTC
>JALSIO010000068.1 GCA_026989995.1 Myxococcales bacterium | reverse complement strand
GGAGAAGGGCGTCGCAGGCGGTCGCCACGCCTCAGCGGCGCCGGCTCCGTTCTCCACCGGGCTTCGCCGGCGCGGCGGGGGCGGCGCTCGCCGCCAGTGCCCGGGCCAGGTGCCGGCCGGTGTGGGATTCGCGGACCCGGGCGACCCGCTCGGGCGGGCCTTCGGCCACCAGCCGCCCCCCCTGTGGCCCGCCTTCGGGCCCCAGGTCGATCACCCAGTCCGCGCAGCGGATCACGTCCAGGTTGTGCTCGATCACCACCACGGTGTTGCCCGCGTCCACCAGGCGACCGAGCACCGCGAGGAGCTTGCGGACGTCGTCGAAGTGGAGGCCGGTGGTGGGTTCGTCGAGGATGTAGAGGGTGCGGCCGGTGTCGCGACGGGCGAGCTCCCGGGCGAGCTTGATGCGCTGGGCCTCTCCCCCGGAGAGGGTGGGCGAGGGCTGCCCGAGGTGCAGGTAGTCGAGGCCCACGTCCACGAGCAGGTCGAGGGGCCCGGTGATCCTCGGGTGCGCCGCGAAGAGCTCGCGCGCCTCGTGCACGGTGAGGTCGAGCACGTCCGCGATCGAGCGCCCCTTGTAGGTCACCCGGAGGGTCGCCTGGTTGAAGCGCTTCCCGCGGCATTCCTCGCAGCGCACGTAGACGTCGGCGAGAAAGTGCATCTCGATCCGGCGCATGCCGTCGCCCTCGCACGCCTCGCAACGCCCGCCCTTGACGTTGAAGGAGAAACGGCCCGGGCGGTAGCCGTGCACCCGGGATTCGGGAAGCTGGGCGAAGAGGCGGCGGATCTCGTCGAAGACCTTGATGTAGGTCGCCGGGTTGCTCCGAGGGGTGCGGCCGATGGGCTTCTGGTCCACGGCGATCACCTTGTCGAGCTGGGAGAGTCCCGTGATGGCGCGGTGGCGCCCGGCCCGGCGGCTCGAGTTGTGGTAGTGGCGGGCGAGGGCCGGGTAGAGGATGTCGTTGACCAGGGTGGACTTGCCCGCCCCCGAAACGCCGGTGACCGCGCAGAACACGCCGAGGGGGAACTCCACGTCGATGCCGGCGAGGTTGTTCTCGGCGGCGCCCTGCACCTTGAGGCTGCCGGTGGGCGTGCGCCGTCGGGCGGGCGTCTCGATGCGCCGGCGTCCCGAGAGGTAGAGGCCGGTGAGGGACCCGCGGCTCCGGGCGAGCGCGCGCGGCGTCCCGGTGAAGACGATCTGGCCGCCGTGCACGCCGGCCCCGGGGCCGAAGTCGATCACGTGGTCGGCGGACCGGATCGTCTCCTCGTCGTGCTCCACCACCACGACGGTGTTCCCGATGTCACGCATGCGGAAGAGGGTCTCGAGGAGACGCCGGTTGTCGCGTTGGTGGAGCCCGATGCTGGGCTCGTCGAGGATGTAGATGACCCCCGTCAGCTCCGAGCCCACCTGGCTGGCGAGCCGGATGCGCTGGGCTTCTCCGCCCGAGAGGCTCGGGCCCGGCCGGTCGAGGGAGAGGTAGCCGAGGCCCACGTTCTCCAGGAAGTCGAGGCGCGCGCGGATCTCCTTCAGGAGCTCGGCGGCGATCTCGCCCGCGGCGCCTCCGAGGCGGAGCCCGGCGAAGTGGGCGCGGGCGTCCGTGATGGTCATGGCGGAGACCTCGACGAGGGTGCGGTCGCCGACGCGGACGGCCCGGCTCTCGGGCCTGAGCCGCGTGCCCTCGCACTCCGCGCACGGGCGGCTCGCGAGGAACTGGCCGTACCAGCGCTTGGCCCGCTCGGAGCGGCTCTCCTGGAAGCGGCGCATGAGCCGGGGGATCACGCCCTCGAAGGTGACGTGCATGCTTCCCCGGCCCGACCGTCCCCTCCACTCGACCCGATAGGCCCGGTCGCCGGTCCCGTAGAGGATCGCCTGCCGGAGGCGCGCCGGAAGCCGCCGGAAGGGTCGGTCGAAGTCCACCCCGAGGCGCGCCAGGATCTGGCCCCGGAAGCCGTGCGCCCAGCCGGTCTTGGCGGAGACTCCCGGACCCCACGGCCGGATCGCGCCCTCGTCGATGGAGAGGGAGGGGTTCGGGACCACCAGATCCGGGTCGATCTCGACCCGGGTGCCGAGGCCATTGCAGGCCACACACATGCCCTGCGGGCTGTTGAAGGAGAAGCTCTGCGGCGTGAGCTCGGGGAAGGAGATGCGGCAGGAGGGGCACGCCATGGTCTCCGAGTAGATCCGGTCGCCGGTTCCGGGCTCGTGGGTGATCAGCTGTCCGTCGCCCACGCGAAGCGCCGTCTCCACCGAGTCGGTCACCCGGGAGAGGAGTCCGGGGCCGACCGCGATCCGGTCGACCACCACCTCCACCGTGTGCTTGCGGCGCTTGTCGAGGGCCGTCACCTCCTCGGCGAGCACCATCTCGCCGTCCACCCGCAGGCGCACGAAGCCCGCCGCCCGGGCTTCGGCGAGCAGCTCCCGCCACTCGCCCTTCCGGTTCACCAGGATCGGCGCGAGCAGGACGATCCGGGTCCCCGTCTTCCGCTGCAGAAGCTCCCGGGCGATCTGCTCCGCGGTCTGGCCCTGCACGGCCCGGCCGCAGCGGTGGCAGTGCTGCACGCCCACGCGCGCGTAGAGCACCCGGAGGTAGTCGGCGATCTCCGTGATGGTCCCGACCGTGCTCCTGGGGTTGGTCCCGGTGGTCTTCTGTTCGATCGAGATGGTCGGCGAGAGCCCCCGGATGGTGTCGTAGCGGGGCTTTTCCATCTGGCCCAGGAACTGCCGGGCGTAGGCCGAGAGCGACTCCACGTAGCGCCGCTGTCCCTCGGCGTAGAGGGTGTCGAAGGCGAGCGAGGACTTGCCCGATCCCGACACGCCGGTGAGAACGACGAGCTTCTTCTTGGGGATCCGCAGGTCGACGGAGCGGAGGTTGTGCTCCCGGGCTCCGCGGATCTCGATGGAGTCGAGCTCCATGGGGGTCGGCCTCGCACAGCGCAGGTCGGGAAGCCGGAGGGGCCGTTACAGGCCGGCCGTCTCCTCGGCCGGAAGGCGCTCGGGGACGCGGTTCTGGAGGAAGACGAGGTCGGCCAGGATCTGGACGGCCTCCCGGGCCTGGGGCGAGAGCTCCTTCGATTCCTCCGCCTCCGCCTCGGGATCCTCACCGTTGTTCCGGGCCGCCTCCTGCTCACGGCGGAGGTCGGCGAGGTGGATCGTTCCGTTGCGTTTCCGGCGCTCGGCGAGCTTCTCCTCGATCTCCCGGAACTCCGGGTCCGCAGCCACGCGCGCCTCCGAGCGACGGCGAAGCTCCGCCACGATGTCCTCGGTGACGGGCTTCCACAGGCCTCGGCCGCTGCTCTGCGGTTGGAAGGGGAAGCGGAATCCACCGCTGCCGCCGTTCAGGAACGGCCGGATGGTGCGTCCCGTGAGCGCGAAGGGCTGGTGCTTCTCGCCGATCTCCTCGGCGATGGTGAGCGAGGGCAGGACGATGTCGGAGGAGACCCCGGTGTGTTGGGTCGAGGCGCCGCCCGGCCGGAAGAACATTGCCGTGGTCACCTTCATCGCGCCGAGCTCCTCGGGAAGGGTGACCACGGTCTGCACGCTCCCCTTTCCGAAGGTGTGGTCGTCCCCCACGATCACCGCCCGCCCGTAGTCCTTGAGGGCGCCGGCGAGGATCTCCGAGGCAGAGGCGCTGATCCGCGAGACCAGCACCGCCAGGGGCCCGGAGAAGAGGATGCCCGGGTCCGGATCCCGCAGCACCCGGGTATCGAGATCCGCGTCCTGCACGGCGACGATCCCGCCCGCGCGCAGGAAGAAGCCGGAGATGCGCACGGCGTGGTCGAGGAGGCCTCCGCCGTTGCGCGAGAGGTCGAGGAGCAGGCCGTCGGCCCCCTCCTCGCGGGCCTGGCGGAGCAGACGCGCCACATCCGTGGCCGCGCGCCGCTTGCGGGGGTCGCTGTCCCCGTAGAAGGAGGGGAGCTCGAGCACTCCCAGCTTGAGCTTGCGCCCGCCGCGCTCGACCTCCTCGAAGCGCAGCTTCGCGGCCTGCTCCTCGAGGTCGATCTTGTCCCGGACGATGCTGACCGTGAAGCGCTCGGTCTTGTCCGTCTGCCGGAGGATGGTGAGTCGGACCGTGGTGCCCCGCTTGCCCCGGATCAGCCGCACCACGTCGCGCAGGGCCATGTCCACGATGTCCACGGGCTCGCCGCCCTCCTGGGCCACGGCGATGATCTTGTCCTTGGGCCGCAGGATGTTCTGCCGATCGGCCGCGCCGCCCGGGATGATGCGCTCGACCACGGAGTAGCCGTCCCGGGAGGAGAGGGCCACGCCGATTCCCTCGAGGGAGAGGCCCATGCTGATCTGGAATTCCTCGAGGTCCTCGGGCGAGTAGTAGTCGGAGTGCGGATCGAGAGAGGCGGCGAAGGCGTCGAGCCAGAGGTTCATGAGGTCCGAATCGTCGAGCTCGCTCGCGCGGCGGGTCATGAGCTCGTAGCGGTGGACGAGCAGACGCCTTGCTTCCGCCTCCTCCTCCCCGGATCCGAGGTAGTTCGAGAGCTGGAAGGCGATGAGCTTGTCGTGCAGGGCCCTCTGCTCCTCGCGGGTCCGGGGAAAGCCCCGGTCCTCGGGATCGAGGACGAGGGTCACGTCGTAGTCGATGCGGTAGTCGGGGTCGGCGAGGCGCTCCCGGACGTAGTCCTCGAGCAGCCGGTAGCGCCGCACCAGCTCCGCCTGCAGCCTGGTGAGCCGGCTGCAGTCGCCGCGCTCCATCTCGGAGAAGGCGCGGCGCAACTCCTTCTGGATGGAGAGCGCCTCCTTTTCGAGGAGGAGGATCCGGGAGGGGTCCGACCGCTCCACGTAGAGCCGGGCGGTGCGTGCGCGCAGCTCGTCGTCGAGCTTGCGGTAGCGGATGTGCTGCTCGAGGAAGCCCTCCATGAGGCGGGGCAGGGCCCGGCAGTGGAGGCCGTCTGCGGCGGCGGCGCCGGCCGGAACCGCGACGGCGAGGAGCAGGAGGAAGGTCCCGGTTCGGAGGCTCGCGCGCATCGCGTCGCATGATATCAACCGCGCCGGAGGGTGACGAAGAGCATGGATACGGGCCGTTTTGCCCCTTCGACCACCGGGCCGGCGCACCCCGGGACGCTGCTCGCGGCGCTTCTCGCCTGGCTCGATGCGCGCTCCCGCGGCGGCCGGATCCTGCTCCGCCTCGAGGATCTCGATCCGGACCGGGCCCGGCCTCATCACGGGCAGGCCCTCGAGCGCGATCTGGCCTGGCTCGGGCTCGACTTCGACGCCGTGGAGTGGCAGAGCCGGGCCGCCCCCCGGCACGAGGCCGCCCTCGACGCGCTGGCCGCCGAGGGCCTGCTCTACCCCTGCAGGTGCAGCCGGCGCGCGCTCAGGACGGTGGGGCGCCGGAGCCCGGACGGCGGGATCCGCTACCCCGGGACCTGCCGCGGCCATCCGCTCCCCCCCGGCGGCTGGCGCGCGAGCCGTGAGCCCCTCCGGCTGTGCATCCCCTCGGGGATCATCCGTCCCCTCGAGGAGGGCGATCTCGATCTCGCCGCGGATCCGCTCCGCGACTTCGGAGATCCGGTGGTCCGCCGGCGGGACGGGGCGGTGGCCTACCACCTCGCCTCGGTGGTGGACGACGCCGCCTCGGGCGTGAGCCGGGTGGTACGGGGCCGGGATCTCGCGCCCTCCACGCCGCTGCAGGTCGCCATCGGGCGGCTGCTCGGGCTCCCGGAACCGAGGTACCGGCACCACCTCCTGCTGCTCGAGCCGCGGGGCACCAAGCTCGCGAAGCTCCACGGCTCGCTTCCGCTCCCGGAGCTCCGGGTGCACTACGGCCCCGAGGCACTGTGCGGGGTGCTCGCCCATGCGGCGGGGCTCGTCCCCGAGCCGGAGCCGGTGCAGCCCCGGGAGCTTCTCGCCGGCTTCGGCTGGGAGCGCGTTCGCCGGGCCGACTGCGTGCTCCGCTGGCGCGGTGGCCGCCTG
>JALSIO010000067.1 GCA_026989995.1 Myxococcales bacterium | reverse complement strand
CCCTTCCGGTGGAGCCCGGCGGGCCCGGTCCGGTCCGGCCGGGTCCGGCCGCCGGGCGCGCCCCCCACCTCAACCCGCCGGCGGGCGCCTCGGTGTGCGGATCAGGCCCTCCTGGGCCACGGAGGCAATGCGGTGGCGGGTCCGGGGATCGTAGAGGGCGCCGTGCACCAGGCCGCGGGCCGCGTGGGCCGCCGGACTGTGGGAGGCGTAGAGGATCCAGTCGTCGAAGCGCGGCGGGGGGCGGTGGATCCACACGGCGTGGTCGAGGCTCGCCACCATGCGGCGCCCCCAGGGCAGGCCGTGGGGGCGGGCCGCCGTCGACAGGAGCGTCCGGTCGCTCGCGTAGACGAGCAGGGCGGTGTGGACGCGCGGGTCCTCGGGAACCGGGCCCGTGGGGCGCATCCACACCCGCTTGCTCGCCGGCTGGGGGGCCCCGTCCGGATCGTCGGGATCGCAGGTGCGCACCTCGATGGCCTGCGGCCTGCGCTGCTCCGGGTCGCCGAGCATGCGCGCCCGAAGCGCCTCCCAGTCCGGCACGGCCTCCGGAGGCGGGGCCTCCGGCATCGGGTCCTCGTGCGCGATCCCCTCCTCGGCGCGCGCGAAGCTCGCGGAGAGGTTGAAGATCGCCTCGCCCCCCTGCCAGGCGACCACCCGGCGGGTGGTGAAGGTGCGGCCATCGCGGATCCGGTCCACCCCGAGCCGGATCGGGGGGCCGTGGCTCCCCGGCCGGAGGAAGTAGGCGTGCAGCGAGTGGAGGGGACGGTCGGGGTCGTCGACCGTGGCGGCGACGGCCATCACCGCCTGGGCTGCCACCAGGCCGCCGAAGAGGCGACCCTCGCCGCAGGGCGTGCGGGCCACGAAGAAGTCGCGGTCGAGGCGCTCGAGTCGGAGGAGCTCGAGCAGGGCGGCGAGGGGGCTTCGCGCGGTCACGGCGGCGGGATTCTAGGGAGCCCGTGCCGGTTGTGCCGGCGCCCGCTTTGACAGCGCGGGTCCGCTCCCGGAGACTCCGGGCATGAGCTCCGTACGCGTGGAGAAGCCCGTCCCCGGCGTCTCCGTGATCGTCCTCGACCGGCCCGAGCGCATGAACTCCATGTCCTTCGAGCTGGTGGTGCCCCTGCACGAGGCCATCGAACGGGTGGCGGTCGACAACGGGACCACCTGCGTGATCCTCACCGGCGCCGGCCGGGCCTTCTGCGCGGGGGCGGACACCCGGGAGTCGACGCCGCCGCCGGGCGTCGAGGGCCTTTCGCCCAGCCGCATCGCGACCCGATCGATGACCCTGCTGGCGGACCTCGTCCCCGCCCTCCAGCGCATGCCGCAACCGGTGATCTGCGCCGTCAACGGACCGGCCATCGGGGGCGGGCTCTGCCTCACCCTCGGCGCCGACATCCGCATCGCAGCCGAGTCCGCGTGGTTCCGCGCCGGCGGGATCACGAACGGGCTCACCGCCGTGGAGCTCGGACTGAGCTTCCTGCTGCCCCGGGCCATCGGGAGCTCCCGCGCCTTCGAGGTCATGCTCTCGGGGCGGGACGTGGACGCCCGGGAGGCCGAGGCCATGGGACTCGTGTCCCGGACCGTTCCGGACCACCGCCTGATGGACGAGGCGCTCGCCCTCGCCGAGCAGATCAACGGGTGGAGCGCCGAGGGGGTCTCGCTCACCAAGCGGCTCATGTGGGCCGGCCTCGAGGCCGGGAGCCTGCGCGCGGCCATCGAGATGGAAAGCCACACCCAGCTCTTCGTGCGGCTCACCACCCGGAACTTCGAGGAGGCCGTGGCAGCACGCCGCGAGGGTCGGCGCCCCCGGTTCCGCGACTAGCGCCCGGCAGGGGCAGGGGCGCCGGCGCGGCCGCCCGGATCAGGCCGCGAAGTCGATCACCGAGCGGATGACCTCGCCCTCGAGCATGGCGCGGAAGGCGTCGTTCACCTCGTCGAGCTTGATCCGCCGGCTCACCATGCCCTCGAGGTCGAGCTTTCCCTGCTTCCAGAGCCGGAGCAGCTGGGGCATGAAGGTCCGTACGTTCGCGCTGCCGTACATGGAGCCGCGCAGGGTCTTGTCGGCGTAGAAGAGCTCGAAGGCGCTGAACTCCACCTTCTGGTCGAGGCGCCCGACCCCGACGATCACCGCGGTGCCACCGCGGCGGACGGCGTCGTAGGTGGCGCGGATCGTGGTCGGGTTGCCGATGCACTCGAGTGCGTAGTCGAATCCCTCGCCGCCAGTGATCTCCTGGCTCAGCTGGGGGAGGGCGTCCGGCGTGCAGGTGTGGGTGGCCCCGAAGCGCCGGGCCATCTCGAGCTTCGAATCGAGGAGATCCACGGCGAGGATCTCGGCGGCGCCGGCGATTCGCGCACCCTGGATGGCCGAGATGCCGACGCCCCCGCAGCCGAAGACGGCGACCGAGCTGCCCGGCCGGATGCCGGCGGTGTTGATGGCCGCGCCCACCCCCGTGGTCACGCCGCAGCCGATCAGCGAGACCACGTTCAGCGGGATGTCCGGGTCCACCTTGACCACCGCGGCCTCGGGGACGATCAGCTCCTCGGCGAAGGTTCCGCAGCCCGTAAAGCCCGGCAGCGGCTGGCCCCCCAGGCGGAAATGCGGGGTCGTCATCATGCTCATCGCCATCTCGCAGAGATAGGACTGGCCGCGGAGGCAGGCGCGGCAGCGGCGGCAAGCCGGCGTGAAGGAGATGATCACCGGATCGCCGGGTGCCACCTCGTCCACGCCCGGGCCCACCTCCTCGATCACCCCCGCACCCTCGTGTCCGAGCACGCAGGGCAGGCCCGTCGGGATGGTGCCGTTCTGGGCCGAGACGTCGGAGTGGCAGACTCCACTCGAGACCACCTTCACCCGGACCTCGCCGGGTCCGACGTCCGCGAGCTCCACGTCGTCGCGGATCTCGAGTTCCTGGTTCAGCGCGCGCAGGATCGCAGCCTTCATCGTGGGGGTCCTCCCGGTTCGGGTGCGCGAGACAACCACGCTTCGGCCGCGATGGCAAGACCCCGCGGCCGGCCGTGGAGGGCGCTCGCGGGGACCCCGCCGCGGTTCGCTGCCCCGGGGCGGCGCCGGCGCGGCCGTCGCGTGCCCCGGCCGGGTGGCGGGGACGGGGCACGCCGGCGTACGCGGCCCGCGTCCCCTGGCCCCCCGGGGCCGGGCCTTCGCGCGACCACCGGGCGGGGGGGGGCGGCTCCCCGGCGACCGGGGCTTCGCTAGAATGCGCCCCCGGGGCGGTGTAGCTCAGTCGGTTAGAGCGGCGGCTTCATAAGCCGTAGGTCGTTGGTTCGAGTCCAACCACCGCTACCACCTTCCCGCCGTGCGCGGTGGCCGCGCCCGCCGGCTGTCCGGGGGCAACGCCCCCACGCCCCGAGGCTTCCCCGGCCCCGCGCCGGCCCCGCAGTTGGTCCTTCCCTGCGCGATCCCATACCGTCCCCGCTCGGGCCGCACGGGCGTGCGGTGGAGCCGGTTCCGGATCCCGATGATTGCAGGGAGCGCGGTGTGGACGAGTCGACGCGGAAGCAGGTCAAGGCCCGCCTGAGGAGGATCTCGGGCCAGATCGCGGGCATCGAGCGGATGGTCGACGAGGATCGCTACTGCGTGGACATCCTGCTGCAGATCGCGGCGGCCCGCGCCGCCCTCGGTGCGGTGGGCCGTCTCGTCCTCGGAAACCACGTGGAGACCTGTGTGGCGGAGGCCTTCCGGTCCGGCCAGGCGCGCGATCGGCGCGAGAAGATCGACGAGCTGATGGAGGTCTTCGCCCGCTTCGGCTCGCTCGGGGGGCGCTAGCGGGGCGCCGACCGGGGCCGCTCAGGCTCCAGCCACGCGCTCGAGCACGTAATCGCCGGCGTCGTCGACGCGGGCCTCCCAGCCCGGGTAGACCACGACGGTCGTGAAGCGCTCCTCCACGATGCCCGGTCCCTCGATCCGGTGGCCCGGCCCGAGCTCCGGGCCGTGGTAGACGGGGACCTCGCGGAAGCCCTCGCCGAGGTGTGCGCGCCGTCGGCCGGCTGGCGGCGCCGGTCGGGTCGCGGCCCGCATGCCTCCGCCCACCGGGGGGGCCTCCACCGGCGCTGCCGCCGCCAGGCGAAGCCCCGTGATCTCGGGCTGCTCGGCCTCGCGCCGGTGCCCGTACTCCGCCTCGTGCGCCTGGTGGAAGCGCTCGACCACGAGATCGAGGAGATCCGTCGAGTCGGTGGGCAGGTCCCGGAGGCCCCGGGAACGTGCCGCCTCCACGAAGAGCGACCAGTTCTGCCCGGGGTAGCGGAGGTGCACGCCGAAGGAGACCTCGACCGCCTCGGGGTCGAGTCCCGCCTCGGAGAAGAAGTGCCGGGCGCGGGCCGCGAGCTCCGCCCAGAGTGCGCGCATCCGCTCCGGGTCGGCGCGGCCCGCGGGCGCGAGGTACGCCCGTTCCTCGTCGATGGCGGGCCGGGCCACCAGGGTGCCGAGGGCGGAGAAGGCCGGGGAGGTCCGGGGTACCAGGATGCGTCGGATCCCGAGCTCCTGGGCCTGGATGGCGGCGAAGGCGGGGCCGTTTCCGCCGTAGGCCAGCATGGCGAGGTCGCGGGGGTCGATGCCCCGCTCGGCGGTGGTCCGCCGGACGGCCTGGGTCATGTTGGCGTTCACCACCCGCAAGCAGTCGTAGGCGGCCTCCTCCACGCCGTACCCCATGGGCTCCGCCACGTGCTTGGCGAAGGCCTCGTCCACGCCCCGGCGGGTGAGCCGGAAGCTCCCCCCCGCGAACTCCGCCTCCTCGGAGAGGATCCCGAGCACCAGCAGCGCGTCGGTCACGGTGGGGTGTTCCCCCCCCCGCCCGTAGCAGACCGGTCCGGGGTCGGCGCCGGCGCTCTCCGGGCCGACCCGGAGTTCGCCCGCACGCACCTGGCAGATGGAGCCGCCGCCCGCGCCGAGGGTCTCCACCTGCACCATGGGAAGTGCCACCACGTAGCGGTGGTGCCAGTTCCAGCCCGCCTCCGCCGGCGCGCGGCCACCGCGCACCACGGCCACGTCGTAGCTCGTCCCGCCCATGTCCACGCAGAGCAGGTCGAAAGCGTCCTTGGCGCGCCCGAGGGCCGCGCCGCCGACCACACCCGCGGCCGGCCCGGAGGCCAGGATCCGCACCGGCGCGCCCCGCAGGTAGTCGCGGGTCATCACGCCGCCGCTCGACTGCATCACCAGCAGCTCCCGCTCGAAGCCGGCTTCCTGCAGCCGTCGGGCCAGGCGCTCCAGGTAGCCGGTGACGCGGGGGCCCACGTAGGCGTTGACCACCGTGGTGCTGGTGCGCTCGAACTCGGGCGAGCGCGGCAGGACCTCGTGGGAGAGGCTCACCGGAAGGCCCGGGAGCTCCTCGGCGAGGAGCTCGGCGAGCCGCCGCTCGTGGGCCGGATTGACGAAGGAGAAGAGGAGGCAGACGGCCACCGACTCCACGCCCTGCCGGGCGAGCCGCCGGATCGCGCGACGGGCGGCGTCCTCGTCGAGGGGTCGGTACACCGTGCCGTCGTGGAGGATCCGCTCCGGCACGGTGAGGCGTCGCCGGCGCGGGACGATGGGGCGTGGCGGCGGTAGCCGCACGTCCCAGATGTCCTCCTTGTAGCCGCGCCGGAGCTCGAGCTCGTCCCGAAATCCCTCGGTGGTGAGCAAGCCGGTGACGGCGCCCTTCCCCTCGATGAGGGTGTTGTCGGCGATGGTCGTGGCGTGCACCACGGCATCCACACGGCGAAGCAGGGTCCGGAGGTCCTCGCCGAGCGAGGCGGCGAGCTGCTCGAGGCCCCGCATCACGCCGACGGAGGGGTCCTCCGGCGTGCTGAGGGTCTTGTGGAGGTGGATCCGGTCGCCGCGGAGGAGCGCGAGATCCGTGAAGGTGCCGCCGATGTCGATTCCGACCCGGTCCATCAGAGCGCGACCTCGGCCGGCGGCGGGCCGGCTCCGCGGTCCC
>JALSIO010000066.1 GCA_026989995.1 Myxococcales bacterium | reverse complement strand
CGCTACGACGGGGCCCGTCTCTCCGAGGACTACGAGCCCCTGGCCGACGGCAAGGAGAAGCTCCGGCGGATGATCGGGATCGCGGAGCGCGCCCGCTGATGGAGCCGGTCACCGTCTACACCCCCTGCTACAACGGTGCGCGCTACCTGCGTCGTTCGCTCCCCGCCCTCTTCGCGCAGACCCTTCCTCCCGCCGAGATCCTGGTGGTGGACGACGGCTCCACGGACGGCTCGGCCGAGCTCGCCCGGGAGCTCGGGCGGGGGGCGCCGGTGCCGGTGCGGGTGCTCGCCCAGCCGGCGAACCGGGGCCTCGGGGCGGCGCGGAACCGCGCCGTGCGGGAGGCGCGGACGCCGCTCGTGGCTGCGGTGGATGCGGACGTGGTGGCCGAGCCGGGCTGGTTGGCGGCGCTCGTGGCCGAGCTCGACGATCCGTCGGTCCACGGGGCGGGAGGAGACCTGCGCGAGCTCTACCAGCAGGGCCTCGCGAACCGCTGGCGCGCCACCCACATGCGCCAGAGCTGGGGGGACGCGCGCCTGGAGGGCGTGCCCTTCCTCTACGGGGCGAACCACGTGTACCGCCGTGAGACCCTCCTCGAAGTGGGGCTCTTCGACGAGCGATGTCGGACCAACGGCGAGGACGTCGACCTCGGTCGGCGCCTGCTCGAAAAGGGCCGCCGGCTCGTGTACACCCCGGCAGCCGTCTGCCACCACCTCCGGCGGGACACCCTCCCGAGCCTCCTCGACACCTACTGGCGCTGGCGCTTCTACGGCAACCGGCGGGATCTCTCGCTGGCCTGGACCCTCAAGCAGAACCGGGGGAACTTCCGCTGGTGGCCCGAGCACCTCCGCGCCGACCTCTCGGCGCGGGAGTTCGGGAACCTCGCGGTGGACCTGCTGGTGCCCTTCTACCGGACCTGGCGGGACTGGAAGGCGCTTCTTGCCTCCGGCACCGCGGGACGGGCGAGGATCAGCGCGAGCGTCCGCCCTCGGGTCGAGTAGCGGGTCACGGTCGCCTCCACCCCGGCTCCTCCGCCGCCCCCGCTGAGGGTCCCGCAGAAGCGCTGCGGCTCCGCGCCCTCCGCGGCGGCGGCGAGTTGGGTCCACCAGGCCTCCCGCTCCTCCGGGGGCACGAAGCTCAGCAGGTCGAGCCCGAGCAGGCTGTCCCGATCGAGCCCGAGCAGGGCCCCCGCAGCGGGATTCGCGTCCTCGATGGCCGCGGTGTCCGTGTCCACCGCGAGGAAGGCGTCCGCCACCCGGTCGATGGCGGCCCGAACCGCGCGCCGGCCGCTCCGCGGCGCCCCCGCGCGGCGCCGAAGCGGTGCGGTGCGGCGCAGATCCGCCGCGAAGGCCCGGCGGAGCGGGGTGAGGGCGGCCTCGACGCGCGCCGCCGCGGGGCCCGCGCACCCGGCCGCGGCCTCGCACCAGGCCTCGATCACCGCCTCGGCGCGCGTCGGCTCGACCCGGAGCCCGTCGAGGGCCGGCGGGGGCGTCCGTCCACGGCGGAGGGAGTGGGCGGCGAAGGAGCGGAAGCGGCGCAGGGCCTCGGCCTCGGGGGTTCCGGCGCCGGCGACCCGCTCCGGACGGCGCGCCCGGAGTGCGGCCTCGATGGGCCTCCGGCGGGCGAGGAGCCAGGCGGCGAGGTCCGGATCGCGTGCCACGGGGGCGATTGTACCGGTCGGCCGCGGGCGGCTCCACGCGTCCGGGCTCTCGCGCGCAGGCCTTCGGTAGACTCCGGCCCCATCGATCGGGAGGCCCATGTCCGAGCCCGAGTCCTGGCGCCGTTTCGACCTCGCCCTTCCCACCCCCGAGCACGAGCTGCTCGCCGCGAGCGTCCGGGAGTTCGTGGCGCGGGAGGTGGAACCGCAGGCGGCGTTCCACGACCGCGAGGAGCGCTTCAACCTCGCGCTCTTCCGCCGGGCCGGGGAGCTCGGCTTCCTCGGCGTCACGCTTCCCGAGCGGTACGGGGGGGCGGGGCTCGACGCCACGGCGGCGGTGCTGCTCTGCGAGATCCTCTCCACCTCCGATCCGGGCTTCTGCCTGTCGGTCCTCGCCCACTCGATCCTCTTCGCCCAGAACCTGGCGGTCAACGGCGACGAGCTCCAGAAGAAGCGCATCCTTCCCCGGGTCGCCTGCGGCGAGTGGGTGGGGGGGCTCTGCATGACCGAGCCCGAGGTGGGGACCGATGTCCTCGCGCTCCGCACCCGCGCGCAGCGGGAGGGCGATCACTACCGGCTCGAGGGGACCAAGACCTTCATCACCAACGGCGGCGTCGACGACGGCGTCCTCGGGGACGTGTTCATCGTGTACGCGGCGACGAAGCCCGGGGAGATCACTGCGCTGTTGGTGGAGAAGGGAATGCCGGGCTTCCGGCTGGGGCAGAAGTGGCGGGACAAGCTCGGCATGCGCTCCTCGTTCACCGCCGAGCTGGTCTTCGAGGGCGTTCGCGTCCCGCTTGCCAACCGACTCGGCGAGGAGGGCGAGGGGGCCGTCCAGATGATGCGGAATCTGGAGATCGAGCGGCTCACCCTCGCCGGCATGTCGCTGGGCATCGCCCAGCGCTGCCTCGAGGTGATGCTCCGCCACGCCGGGGAGCGGAAGGCCTTCGGGCGCCCGATCCGGGACTTCGGCCAGATCCAGCGCTACATCGGCGAGGGGTTCGCGGAGTACCGGGCGGCCCGGGCGCTGGTCTACGACGTGGCGCGGCGGTTCGACCCCGCCCGCGCGGGCCAGCGGGTGGAGGCGGACGCCGCCAAGCTCTTCGCCGCCCAGATGGGAAAGCGCGTCGCAGACGCGGCCATCCAGGTGCTCGGGGGCTACGGGTACATGGGCGAATACGTGGTCGAGCGGCTCTGGCGCGACGCCAAGCTGCTCGAGATCGGCGGGGGAACCCTCGAGGCCCACCAGAAGAACCTGACCCGGGACCTCTCGCGGCGGCCGGACCGGATCCGCGGCTGAGGCCGACGGCGATCTCCCGGCGTGCGGTCGCCGGCCGCGGAAGCCCGGGAGCTGCGGGAAAACCACGTTGGATCCTCCGCGGGAACTCCGCCTGGGGGGACATCCCTGCATCCGTTCTGCAACTCCCCTTTTCGGATCGAAACGACGGGCGGCCGGTTGGGGGGCTGCAGGCCCGTGGCAGATTCCGGGCAGCGCCGAGGCAGGGGCGGCTCCCAAGGAGGTCCGGCGGTGCCCGGTCCCCGCTTGGGGCCGCCTCCCCACGGCCGGAACTGGCCCCTCCCTTGCAGTCGGGGCCCGCCGAGCGACGTCCGGACCGTGCCCCCGTCCCGCGGGACGGGCCCCCCGGCGCCGCTCCGGCTCCGCAGGGGACGCGGAGCCGGCGGACCAACCGGGCCGGCGCCTGCGGGCGGGCCCCACGCACACTCAAGGAGGGGTGTCCCATGGGCCTTCGGGTCAACACGAATGTGGCGTCCATCAACGCCCAGCGGAATCTGCTCAACACCACCAATCGGCTCGCGCGCTCGCTCGAGCGGCTTTCGTCGGGTCTGCGCATCACCCGCGCCTCCGACGACGCCGCGGGCCTCGCGATCTCGGAGAAGTTCCGGGCACAGATCCGGAGCCTCGCCCAGGCGCAGCGCAACGCCAACGACGGCATCTCGCTGCTGCAGATCGGGGAAGCGGCCCTGAACGAGACCAGCGGCATCCTGATCCGGATGCGGGAGCTCGCCATCCAGTCGGCCAACGGGACGCTGGGGAGCACCGAGCGGACCGCGCTCAACGACGAATTCACGAGCCTGCGGAACGAGATCGACCGGATCGCCAACACCACCGAGTTCAACGGAACCAACCTGCTGAACAACGCGAGCGCGAGCATCGTCTTCCAGGTGGGCGTGGACAACACGACCAACGATCGGATCACGGTCTCGGGCGTCAACGCGCGAGCCTCGGCCATCGGCATCTCGACCACGGTGGCCGTGGACACGATGAGCAACGCGCGCAGCGCCCTCGCCGTGCTCGACAGCGCGATCTCCACCGTCGCCTCGCTCCGGGCCCAGTTCGGTACCGCGCAGAACCGGCTCGAGTCGACGGTGCGTTCCATCGCGATCGCGATCGAGAACACCTCGGCGGCGGAGAGCCGGATCCGCGACGTGGACGTGGCCCAGGAGACGGCGGCCCTCACCCGGAACCAGGTGCTGCAGCAGGCCGGGGTCGCCGTGCTCGCCCAGGCGAACCTCTCCTCGCAGCTCGCCCTGCAGCTGCTCAGCTAGCCGCGTCCGGAGCGGGCGGGCTCCCCCGCCCGCTCCCGGGATCCGGCTCGTGGACACGCCAGCGCGGGGCCTGGTCCACCCCTCCCGGGGCCCCGGAGGCGTCCCCGGCCCTCCGGGCCGGGGACGCCTCGACCCCGGCGAGGGGCGCCGCGGCACCCCCGGGCCAAGGGCGGACGAGGCCGGCACCCGGCCCGCACGGGGGCGGCCGCTAAGCTCGCCCCGTGGCCCGAGGCGATGGGTGGCATGCCGGCGGCGAGGGGGCGACCCGGTGCCGGGGGGCGTCCCGGCCGCTCCGGATCCTCTTCGTCGTCTCCACCCTGGAGCCCGACTGGTCGGGCGGGATCGGCCGGGTGGCGGCGGGCTTCGCCCGGGAGCTGGCCCGGCGCGGGCATCGGGTGCACCTTGCCGGCCGAAGCCGGCACGGCCCGCCCGGGGTCCTCCCCCGGGTCCGCGTCCACGCGTGGCCCGGCCGCCTCGGCCGGGCGGGGCAGATTCCGCCGCTCCTCGGCCTCCTGCACCGGCTCCGACCGGATGTGCTCCACTTCCACACGGCCCGGCCGCATGGCCCGCCGGCGCTCGCGGCCGTGGCCCTTCGGGCGGTGCGGGCCGGCCCGGCGGTGATCCTGAGCCCCTACACGGGCACCCGGGCCCACCGGATCGGGTGGGCCGGCCGGGCGGCGCTGGGTCGGGCCGACGCCGTGCTCACGAGTTCCCGGTGGGCAGCCGAGCAGATGGAGGCCGCGGGAGCTCCGCCCTCGCGGCTCCGCGTCGTCCCGCCCGGCGTCGATCTCCCGGAGGTGCCAGAGCGCCGGCCCGAGCCGCTGCTCCTCTTTCTCGGCCGCCTGGCTCCGAGCAAGGGCCCCGGCGTGCTGCTCGAGGCCTTCGCCCGCATCGCCGCGGACCATCCCCGCTGGCGTCTCTGCCTGGCGGGCGAAGGGCCCGAGGCCGGCGCGCTTCGCCACCGGGCGCGGGAACTCGGCCTTGCGGACCGGGTCGCCCTTCCCGGGCGTGTCACCGGCGCCGCCCGCGAGGCGTGGTTCGCGCGGGCTGCCCTGGCAGCGGTGCCATCGCTTCACGACAACTTTCCGGGCGCCCTCCTGGAGCTGCTCGCCCGGGGGGTGCCCTGCGTCGCGGCCCGCGCAGGCGGCATCCCGGAGATCGCCGGACCGGAAGGGGCCGTGCGGCTGGTGCCACCCGGCGATCCCGGGGAGCTCGCCGCCGCGCTTCAGGATCTCCTCGAGCGCCCGGACGAGCGGGAGGCGCTCGCGCAGGCGGGCCGGCGGCGGGCGGAGGCCCTCGCCTGGCCGCGGGTGGCCGCCGAGCTCGAATCCGTGTACCGGAAGCTCGCCGGCGGAGGCCGGGGCGCCTAGAAGCTCAGACGCACCGTTCCGAAGACACTCCGCGGGACCTCGGTGGCGAAGACCGCCTGCTCGTCCCGCCGCTCGGGGTGGCTGCGTTCGAAGAGATTCTGGCCCACCAGCGAGAGCTCCAGGCGCTCGCAGGGGCGCCAGGCCAGCCGCAGGTCGGCCCGGAAGTACGAGGGCACGCTTCCCGTGGCGAGGTTGCCGACCCAGTAGCCGGCGGCGTCGAGCTGCAGACGCCCGGGGAGGTCCAGGTAGGAGCGCAGGTGGAATTGGTGGGTGGGCGCGCGGCCGCCGAAGACGTCGGGGGTCTCCTCCGGGTCGAAACTGCTCCGGTCCACCGAGAGGTCGT
>JALSIO010000065.1 GCA_026989995.1 Myxococcales bacterium | reverse complement strand
AGATCCCGTCGAGCACCTCGCTTCGCAGTGCGAGATCGACGCGCGGGCCCTCGGCCGGCGGGCCGAGGCCGGCACCGACGATCCCGTCGCAAAGCCGCAGGTGGAAGCCGAGCCCGGCGTCGGTGAGCTCGAAGTGGAGCGCGACGTCCTTGCCGGCGCTCTTGTCGCGCACGCCCCGGTCCGCCGCGAGTGCCCGGGTGAAGTCCTCGAGCAGGCGTTGGAGCTGCGCCCGGGTCCCCTCGTCGAGGGTCGGCGCCGGCTCCTCGGGCCCGGCGCTCCCCGCGCCGCGGGCGCCGCGGCCGGCCGCGTCGCGCTCGAGATCGGTGACGGCGGGGCCGGGGCCGCTCCCGAGGCGGGTGAGCTCCTCGGCCGAGGGCTCGCGGCGGGGACCGGTCCACGAGAATCCGTCGAGGGCCTCGGGGTTCAGGACGGCCCGGGGGCGCTCGCCGCGGAGGAGCGCCAGGATGGCGTCGGTGACGATGCGGCCCTGGTGCACGGCCACGTGCCGGGTGTTCCCGCCGATGTGCGGCGTGCTGATCACCCGCGGATGCTGCACCAGCGGATGGTCCGCGCCCGGCGGCTCCACCGAGAAGGTGTCGAGGGCCGCCCCGGCCAGCTGCCCCGCCTCGAGGGCGGCCAGAAGGGCCTCCTCGTCCACGAGCGCCGCCCGCGCGGTGTTGACGAGCCAGGCTCCGGGCCGCATGCGGGCGAGCTCGGCGGCGCCGAGGAGGCCCCGGGTCTCGTCGGTCACCGCCGCGTGGAGGCTCACGATGTCCGAGCGCTCGAGCAGCTCGTCGAGCGCCACCCGCGAGGCGCCGTGGAGCGCCGCCGCCTCCTCCGAGACGAAGGGATCGGATACGAGGATGCGGCTGCCGAAGCCCTCGAGCCGCCGGGCGACGGCGCGGCCCACGGCGCCGAAGCCCACGAGCCCCACGGTGAGCTGGCCGAGCTCGGCGCCCTCGAAGCGGCGGAAGGCCTTGCCCATCATGCCCAGGTTCCCCGCGGTCACGGCGGGATCCCGGAGGAAGGCCGTGGCTTCCGGCAGGTGGCGGACGAGGGCCAGCATGAACGCGAGGGCGAGGTCCGCCACGGATTCGGCGTTCCGCCCCGGCGCGTAGAGCACCGGCACGCCGAAGGCGGTGCAGGCCGCGACATCCACGTTGACGGCGTTGCCGCGGCACGCGGCCACCACCCGCAGCTCGGGCAGCGCCTCGAGGGCCGCCCGGTCGAGCACGTCCACCTCGGTCACGAAGACGTGGGTGCCCGCGAGGGCCTCCACCAGCGAGGCGCCGGTCAGCAGTCGCATCCGCTCCCGGAAGCTCTCGTACCGGACCTCGGCCACCTCGCGAAGGCGTGCGAGCGACGCCTCGTCGAAGGCGGCGGTCACGAGGATGCGCGGGCGGAAGCGGATCGGGGCCGCGGTGCCCGCGCGGGCCCGCGCGCCCTCGAGCACGAAGGGCGTGACGGCGGCGGCCGCCGCCGGGAGCACCTGCTCTTCCGCGGCCTCCCGCACCGCCCGCCAGGAGGTGTAGACCCGCTCGCCGGCCTCGATCTCCTCGGACGAGGGCGTCACCACCCGGCGCGGAGCCGCCAGGGCCCGCGCCGCCTCGGCGGGGCCGGCGAAGCGGCCGCTGCCCACGGCCGCGAGCAGGGCCGCACCGAAGGCGGAGGTCTCCGGCGCCGCGGCGAGCCGCACCTCGGTCCCGGCCACGGCCGCCAGGATCCGCGCGAAGACGTCGCTTCGGGAAAGCCCCCCTCCGAGCGCGATGGCCGGGTAGCGCGCCCCGGTGAGCGACGCGATCTGCTCGAGGTTCGCCCGAAGTCCGCAGGCGTGCCCCTCCACCACCGCCCGGGCGAGGTCGCGGCGCGCCTGGGCACCTTCCCGCCCGGTGAGGTGGCTGAGGGCGATCTGGCCCACGGGCATCCGCGCGCCCCGGTCGTTGGCGATGTCCGCCCCCACGCTGGAGAGGATCCCGCCGGCGCCGGGCGGCGAGAGCGCGGCCTCCGCGAAGAGCCGGAGCTCGGGTTCGGCCGACTCCGGGTGCAGCAGCCGCGCCATGAAGGTCAGGGCCTCGCCGAGGGCCCCGGCGTTGCTCTCGAGGACGAAGAGACCGGGCACCAGGTGCGGACCGCCGCGCATGCGGCCGCGCTCGTCGACCCGGGGCCCGTCCACCACCGCCTCGACCGGCGCGGTGGTGCCCGCGACGACGCCGGCATCCCCCCCGGACACGGCACCCGCGCCCAGCAGGCCGCAGCGGGTGTCGGCACCGCCCACCACGACCGGAGTGCCCCGCGCCAGCGAGAGGCACCGCGCCGGACCCTCTGCCAGGGGGCCGAGCACCGCTCCCGCCGGGAGCACCTCGGGCAGCAGGGAGGGCGGGAGCCCGAAGCCCTCCAGGGCCTCCGCGCGCCAGGTCCCGTCGGCCAGGCGGAACAGCCCGCTCGCGTTCGCCTGGGTGGGATCGGTGGCGGCGCGGCCGGTGAGCCACGCGGCCACGGCGTCGCCGAGGCTCAGCGCCGCCGCCGCCCGCCGCAGCACCTCCGGCCGGTGCTCCCGCAGCCAGAGGAGCCGGGGCAGCAGATGGACCGGGAGCATCCAGTGCCCGGTCTCCCGGAGGAGATCCTCTCCCAGGGCCTGTTGCAGGCGCAGCGCCTCGCCGAAGGCGCGGGCGTCGCGGTTGGGAACCGCGAAGAGCACCTCGCCCGCGCCGTCCACCAGCGCCGTCCCGAAACGCATGGAGGAGACGGCGAGGGCCTCGACGTCCGACCCCGCCGCCCCCGCGGCCTCCAGGACTTCGGCGCAGGCCTCGGCCAGCTGGCGGCGAAGATCGTCGAAGTCGACTTCGAAGCCGATCCCGCCGCCGGCACCCGGCACCACCGAGGCCGGCCGCCGCGCCACCCGGTGCGCGCCGGTCGTCGGGTCGAGGAGCAGCGCCCGCGTGCTGCCGCCGCCGAGATCGATTCCGAGGAACCACCGCCCCGCCATGCCCGTCCTTCCCCTGGTGTCCGTGTTCCCGGGCGGCCCATCTCTCCCCCGGGCGCCCGTCTGCCCGGACACCCGGGCGGCCGAAAGCGCCGCGCTTTCGGCGCCGCGCCGCCCCCCCCGCAGCGTGCGTCTCCGCGCCACCGCCCGCGCCTGCGGGGCCGGGCCCGCGGCAGCCGCCCGCACGGCTGCCCGGCCGCCAGGGCCCGTGCGCCGGCCACGCGGCCGGGCGCCGGCACCCGCTCGCGCGACCCCTGCGGCCGTGGTTTACTGGGCGTGTGGCCAATAACGATGATCCCGGGCGACCGGCCCGGGCGCAAGCCCGGCCCCGGCACCTGGTGGGGCGCGCGTGCCGCCGGGCGGCGGGCCTCGTCGCTGCCCTCGCCCTCGCCGGGGCGGGCTGCAGCGACCGGGACCTCCCGGCCGGCGAGGTCACCGCCGTCCGGCGGCCGGCCGAGGAGGTCGCCGCCGCCCGGGCCGCCCGCACCCGCGTGGCGGCCGAGCTCGCGGCGCGCCGGGGAACCGCCCCGGCCCCGAAGCAGATCCTCTTCGGCGACCTCCACGTGCACAGCACCTGGTCCATCGACGCCTTCGTGGGGGCGCTCCCGATCATGGGAGGAGAAGGGGCCCACCCGCCGGCGGACGCCTGCGACCACGCCCGTCACTGCGCCGCGCTCGACTTCTTCTCGATCAACGACCACGCCGAGAGCCTCCTCCCGGAGCGCTGGGAGCGGACGAAGGAGAGCATCCGCGCCTGCAACGCGGCCGCGGGCGACCCCTCCGACCCGGATCTCGTGGCCTTTCTCGGCTTCGAATGGACCCAGGTGGGACGCACGCCCGAGAATCACTACGGCCACCGCAACGTCGTGATCCGGAGCCTCGAGGAGGGACGCATCCCGCCGCGGCCCATCGCGGCACTGCCGCGGGGCATCACGCGCCGGGCCGCACCGGTGCCGGTGCTGCGCGCCCTCCAGGCGGTGCTTTCGCTCGGCGCCGATCCCTACGCCGACTTCCTGGGCTGGATCGCGCGCATGGCGCGGGTTCCCGACTGCCCGGAGGGCGTGGATCCCCGCGAGCTCCCGCGCGGCTGCCGCGAGAGCGCGCTGACCCCCGCCGAGCTCTTCCGCCGCCTCGCGCCCTGGAGGGACGAGGTCCTCGTGATCCCCCACGGCCTCGCCTGGGGTCTCCACGCGCCCGCCGGAGCCGATCTGCGGCACACGCTTGCGGCCGGCGAGCACGACCCGCTCTTCGAACCGCTCCTCGAGGTCTTCTCCGGGCACGGGAACAGCGAGGAGTACCGGCCCCTTCCCGAGCCGCGCCTCGCGGGCGACGAGGTGATCTGCCCCGAGCCCACCGACGACTTCCTCCCCTGCTGCTGGCGGGCGGGGGAGATCGTGCTCGAGCGCTGCCAGGCGGCGCCCGACGTGTGCCGCGAGCGCGCGGCCGAGGCGCGGCGGCTCGCGGCGCTCGCGGGGCTCGAGTTCGAGCGGGTCCTCCCGGACGCGGAGCCCGCGGACTGGCTCGACTGCGACCAGTGCCGCGACTGCTTCAAGCCGGCCATGAGCCCAAAGCCGAAGATGACCGCGCAGTACGCTGTGGCCCTCTCCGAGCCGGATCCGGCCGACCCGGAGGGCCGGCCGCGGCGCTTCCGGTTCGGCTTCATCGCCTCGAGCGACAACCACCGCGCCCGCGCCGCCACCGGCTACAAGCAGGAGCAGCGGAGGCGCACCACCGATGCCGATGGCCTCGCCTCCCGCCGGCTCGCCGGGTGGCTCCGCCCCTGGCTGATGGGGCGCTCGGAAGAGCCCGGCCTGCCCCGCGCCGTCCCCGAGGAGCCTCCGGGTCTGCGCGACCTCCTCGACACCGAGCGCGTGGGGAGCTTCCTCTACCCGGGCGGAGCCGTGGCCGTGCACGCCGCCGGCCGCAGCCGCGAGGCCATCTGGGAGGCGCTCCGGCGCCGGGAGGCCTACGGCACGAGCGGCCCGCGCATCCTGCTCTGGTTCGACCTGCTGAACGGCCCGGACGGGCGGGCGCCCATGGGAAGCCACCTCGCCCTCTCGGAGACGCCGCGCTTCGAGGTGCGCGCCGCGGGCGACTTCGAGCAGCTCCCGGGCTGCCCCGGATCCGCGCGCGCCGCCCTCGGCCCGGAGCGGGCCGAGCGCCTCTGCGCGGGCGCCTGCTACCACCCGGGGGGGCACAGGCGTCGGATCGAGGCCATCGAGGTGGTGCGGATCCGCCCGCAGCGCACGGCCGAGGAGCCGGTGCCGCCCCTCGTCGAGGACCCGTGGCGGACCCTTCCCTGCCCGCCCGATCCCGCCGGCTGCGCCGTGCGCTTCGAGGATCCGGACTTCGCCCGGGACGGACGCGATACGGTGTACTACGTCCGTGCGCTGCAGGAGCCCACCCCGGCCATCAACGGCGCCGGGATGCGGCCCGTCCGCGACGAGGCGGGCCGGGTGGTGGCGGTGCGGCCGTGCTACGCAACCTGGCGGACCCCGGAGGAGGACGACTGCCTGGCACCGGTGCGGGAGCGGGCGTGGTCCTCGCCGATCTACCTCGACCACGCGAGCCCGGGGACCGGTGCCGGGCCCGACCCCGAGGAGGACGGATGACGACCCTCTACCGCGACGAGGACGCGAGCCTCGAGGCCATCGCCGGCGACACGGTGGCGGTGCTCGGCTACGGCAACCAGGGGCGCTCCCACGCGCTCAACCTCCGCGACTCGGGCTTCGAGGTCGTCGTGGGGAACATCGACGACGCCTACCGAGAGAACGCGCTGCGCGACGGCTTCGACGTGCTCCCCCTCGCCGAGGCCGCGCGCCGCGGCCGGCTGCTGCTTCTGCTCACCTCCGACGAGGTCATGCCCGAGGTCTACCGCCGCGACGTGGCGCCCCACCTGCGCGAAGGAGACCTCCTCGACTTCGCCCACGGCTACAACGTGGGCTTCGGGCTCATCGATCCGCCGCCCTCCGTGGACGTGGTGATGATCGCG
>JALSIO010000064.1 GCA_026989995.1 Myxococcales bacterium | reverse complement strand
CCCCGAGGCAGAGGGCGAGGGCGATCCGGTCCGGGGTGAAGAGCTTCCCGGAGGCGAAGATCCGGATGCGATCCCGGATCCCGAAGCGTCGGAGCGCGTCGTCGAGCTCCACGATCCCCGACTTGACCGGCACGCCCATCGAGTCCGCCATCTCCGCGTAGGTCGCTCCGGATCCTCCTTCGCCCCCGTCCACGGTGATCCAATCCGGGCCCTCGCCGCGCCGGGCGATGGCCCGGGCGAGGTCGTCGCAGGAGCCGGGTCCGCCGACCACGATCTTGACCCCCACCGGCTTGCCGCCGGCCTCGCGCATGCGGAGCACGAAGTCCACGAGGTCCTCCGGCGAGGCGAGGTGCTCGAAGCGGGGCGGGGAATCGACCGTCCGGCCCACCGGAACCCCGCGGATGGCGGCGATCTCGGGGGTCACCTTCGAGCCCTCGAGGTGTCCGCCGCGGATCTTCGCGCCCTGGTGCAGCTTGAGCTCGAAGCCGCACACCTGCGGCACCGCCGCCCGTTCGCGGAAGCGCTTCCAGTCGAAGCGCCCGGCCTCGTCGCGGACCCCGAAGAGGCCCGGGCCGATCTGCATGATCACGTCGGCCCCTCCCACGAGGTGGTGCTCCGAGAGGCCGCCCTCGCCGGTGTTCATCCAGGAGCCCCCGGCGAGACCGATGCCGAGGCTCATGGCGCGGATGGCGTGGCTGCCGAGCGCGCCGTAGCTCATGGCGCTCATGCCCACCGGACCCCGGACCACCCACGGGTGGGGCAGGTCCGCGCCCACGACCTGCTCGTAGCCCGGGCCGAAGGTCCACGGCGAGACCCGGGTCTCCTCGACCGCCTCCCGGCGGCGGAAGAGGCCCTCCTCGAGGACGCGGTAGCGACGGGTCACCTGGCGGGGCTCGCGCACCACCGCCATCTCTTCGTTGCGGGCCGGGAAGAGCGCGTTGCGCAGGTACCAGCCGGGCTCCTCGAAGTCGCGCTTGGAGCCGAAGGAGATCAGGGTCTCGAGGTACTTGCCCGCGAGCACCACCGCCTGGTAGTCGGCGCGGGAGAAGGGCTTCCCCTCGGTGTCCGAGTCGAAGAAATACTGGCGGAGCTCCGGTCCGATGTGCTCGAGCAGGTACCGGATCCGGCCGAGGAGCGGGTAGTTCCGCAGCACCGCGTGCTGGTGCTGGCTTCGGTCGGCGAGCCACAGCGCGAAGAGCGCCATCGGCGGGCCGGCCATCATGATGGTGAGCAGGACGAAGGTGGCGACGATCAGGATGTCACTCAGGTGCGCGAGGTCCATGCGGGTCCTTATCGGCGGCTCCCGCGCGGCACCGGAGGGGCGCCTCGATCCGGCTCGTCCCCGCTCGGGAGAATCCCGGAACCGGCTCCCGGGGAGGAGCCGGGCGGAAGCCTGGCCACGAGCTGCGCAGCGAGGTCGCGGAAGGCCGCGGCCTCCGCGGCGAACTCGGCCGTCCCCCCGGCGGCGACGACGGTTCCGCCGGCTGCCGCGCCGAGGAGCCCCTGGAGCAGGACCCGCCGCGAGATGGCGCGGCCCGAGGCGGCGAGGCCCGTGAGGGCGACTCCGGCTCCCGTGGCCGCGAGGCCGGCCCGGCGCCTCGCCTCGTCGTGCCGGGCACCCTCGAGGAGGAGCCGGATGGCCTCGGCCAGCGGCGGGGCCGGCGGGGAGGCTTCGGCGTCCGGCGTGCCGGGCCTCACCTCGAGCTTCGCGAGCAGCCCGGCGTGGTCCGAGGGACGCATCCATCCACCTCTGGAAAGGGGCTCCGGGAGCTCGAGCACCCGCCGCAGGCCGGCGACCCGGAGGCCGAGGCCGGCTCCGCCACGGACCAGCACGTAGTCGATCCGCCGGGCCGGCTTCGAGCCGTCCGGACGCAGGGCCTGGGTCGTGGGCTCCGGCCGCCCCGCCTCCTCGGCGGCGTCCCGCAGGCGGGCGAGGCCGCGGAGCAGAGCCACCGGCAGGCCCGCGGGTTCCGTGTTGAGATCCCCCGCGAGGGCCACCGCATCCGGCAGGTCGGCGAGGGCGAGGCCGAGCTCGGCCGCCTGGGCGGTCCGGTGGGCGAGGTAGCCGCGGCCGCCGTAGCTCGCCTGGAGGTGGGTCACACCCACCAGAAGGCCGCGGAGGGGCCCGCCGAGCCGGGCGAGGGCGAAGCCCTTGCCCCCGAGGAAGTCCCCCTGGTCCACGCGCTCGGGTGGTCCCGGCACCCGGAAGCGCCGGAAGCCGACCGCCTCGATCGGATGGCGCGAGAGCAGCAGCAGGCCGCTGCCGCCGAAGACCCGCCGGCGGTGCCAGGCGAAGCGGAGCCCGGCCGCCGCCCCGGCCTCGAGCAGGATGCGGCGGGAATCCGCGGTCCAGCACTCCTGGAAGGCCGCGAGGTCGGGGCGCAGGCGCGGGAGGTGGCGCGCGACGAGGCCGAGGCGCTCCCGGGTTCGCGGGGCGAATCCGACCGGGAGGGCGTGGGTGTTCAGGCTCAGCACCCGCAGCCGCAGGCCGGGCGGCGCCCCCTCGACGTCGGCGGCGCGGGCCGCGGGCGGCACGGCGGGGTCAGTCCCGCGGCAGGCGGTGCTTCTGCACCTTGCCGGTGACCGTGCGCGGAAGCGACTCCACGAAGCGGAACTCCCGTGGGATCTTGAAGCGGGCGAGTCGCTCCTCGGCGAAGCGCCGGAGCTCCCGGGCCGAAGCGCGGGCACCGGGACGCAGCACGACGAAGGCCCGGCCGGCTTCCCCCCACTCGGGGTCCGGGACGCCGATCACGGCCACCTCGGCCACGGCCGGGTGGAGGCCGAGCGCCGCCTCCACCTCGGCGGGCGCCACGTTCTCGCCGCCCGAGATGTAGATCTCCCGCGCCCGCCCCACCAGCCAGAGGAAGCCCTCCTCGTCGACGGTGGCCAGGTCGCCGGTCAGAAGCCACCCGCCCTCGCGCAGGGTCTCGGCCGTCGCCGCCGGCTGGCGCCAGTAGCCGAGCATGGTGATCGGACCCCGGACCACGATCTCCCCCGGCTCGCCCGGTTCCACGTCGCGCCAGCCGCTCGGCGGCCCGGCCAGGTCCTCGCGCCGCACCACCCGGACTTCGGCGTGGAAGACGGGCCGTCCCACGCTGCCGGCCTTGCGGACCGCGTCCCACGCGTCGAGGCAGCAGAGGATCGAGGTCTCGGTCTGGCCGAAGCCCTGCTTCAGCACCAGCCCCCGGGCCTCGAAGGCGCGGATCAGCTCGACCGGGACGGGCGCGCCCGCGGTGAACAGGAAGCGCAGGCTCGAGGTGTCCCGGCGAGGGGATCGGTCGAGGCTCTCGAGGAGCCTCCGGAACATCGTCGGCACACCTCCCAGGGTGGTGATTCCCTCGGCTTCCACCGTCCGCCAGACCTCGTCGGCATCGAAGCGCCGCATCAGGTGCACGGAGGCGCCCGCGTAGAAGGCCGGGAGCGAGAGGATCTTGAGCCCGAAGGAATGGAAGAGCGGCACGGGCACGAGGACGCGGTCCGTGCTTCGGAGGTCGAAGAAGAGCTGGGCGTTGAGCGCGTTGTAGAGTGCCTTGCGTTGGGGAAGCAAGGCCCCCTTGGGTCGCCCGGTGGTGCCGGAGGTGTAGAGGAGCAGGGCGGCGTCGTCCGGGCGCGCGGGCTCCGAGTGCGCGATCGGATCCGCCTCGGCGAGCCGGGCCTCGAAGGAGTCGGGGTCGCCGCCCACCGCGAGCAGGCGCGGGGGGTCGGCGAGCTCTGCGGCCGCCCGGCGGCCGAGATCCGCCAGGTCGGACTCCACGAGGAGGAGCCGCGGCCCCGAGTCCCGCAGCAGCCAGGCGACCTCCGGGGCGGCGAGTCGCGCGTTGATCGGCATGGCGATGGCACCGAGCCGGGCGGCGGCGAAGACCGCCTCGAGGTAGCCGCTGTGGTTGGCGAGCAGGAGCGCCACCCGGTCCCCGGGTTCGACACCGTGCCCGACCAGCAGTCCGGCCGTTCGCGCCACGCGCTCCTCGAACCCGGCGAAGGAGAGGCGATGGCGGTCGTCCACGACCGCCAGGCGATCGGGGGCCCAGGCCGCGCGCCGGGCGGGCCAGCTTCCGAGGTTGTAGGCGGGAGAGGGCTCGGGTGCCTCCGGCACGGCCGATCGGATACCGGAGCTCGCCCCCCGCTGCCACCGCGGCGCCTGCGCGGTCCGCCGGGCTACCCTGCCGTTCCGGGAGGATGCCGTGAACCTGCTCGGACAGCCCGCCCTCGTGGGCCTCCACTGCGGTTCGAACCGCTACACCGTGACGCCGGAGCTCGTGGCCTTCTACGAGGAGGCCCTCGACCACCGTTCGGCGCTCCACCGGACCTTCGCCCCACCGCTCCTCTTCCACTCGGAGTGCTACCGCCACCTGGGGCACTGGTACCTCCGCAACCTCGTGGGCAACCTCCACGCCCGCCAGGAGTGGATGCTCTTCGCGCCGGTTCCGGTGGGCGCGGAGGTGAGCACCCGCTCCACCATCGTGGATCGCTACACGCGGCGTGGCCGCCTCTACGTGGTCAACGAGACGGATCTCTTCGCGGCCGACGACGGGCGGCTTCTCGTCCGGGGACGAACCCACCAGTCGTTCCTGCCGGAGTCCGCGGCGGGGCAGGGCGGTGGCTTCGTGGTGGATCGCAACACGGCGCAGGAGAAGGAGCGCGGCCGCGCGCGGCCCCCCTTCCCCACGGCCACCGGCCCCGAGCTGCCACCGATCCGGAAGACCGCGGATGCCCGCCGCTGCTGGATGTTCTCCGGCCCCGGCCGGAACTACCACACGGATCGGGATGCGGCCCGAAAGCTGGGATTCCCCGACATCGTGGTCCAGGGGATGATGGGCACCTGCTTCCTCTCGGAGGTGATGCAGGAGCACTTCGGGGAAGGCTGGCTGCGGGGCGGGCGCATGGACGTGAAGCTCACCAACGTGCTCTGGGTCGACGAGCCGGTGACGGCCCGGGCCCGGGTTCGCGAGGAGATTCCGGAGGGGACCCGGACCCGGGTGGTCGTCGAGGTGTGGGTGGAGAAGGACGACGGGACGCGGACCCATCTCGGCACGGCGAGCGCCGCGGTGGCCGCGTAGGCGGGCGTGGAGGCGGCCCTTCGCCAAGCCTGCCGGAGGCTGGCTCTTCCCGGCCGGAGGCTGCTTCTCGCCGTGTCCGGGGGCGTCGACTCGGTCGTGATGCTGCACGGACTCCACCGGCTGGCCGAGGAGCTCGGCCTCCGCCTCGCCGTCGGCCACGTGCACCACGGACTGCGCGGGGCCGAGGCGGACCGCGACCGCGACTTCGTCGCCGGCCTCGCCGCCGAGCTCGGGGTTGCCTTCCTGGAGGCCCGGGTCGATCCCCGGGCCGCGCGGGAGGGTGGCTCCTCGCGGGAGCGCCCCACGGTCCAGGAGGCGGCGCGGGCGCTCCGCTACGCGGCCTTCGAATCGCTGCGGGTCCGGGCCGGTGCGGAGGTCGTCTGCACAGCCCACCACCGGGACGACCAGGCCGAGACGGTGCTGTTGCGGCTCCTGCGCGGGACCGGGCCGGACGGGCTCGGTGGGATCCCCGAGCGAAGCCCGGACGGTCGGGTGGTGCGGCCGCTGCTCGGGGTGGGGCGCGAGCAAATCCTCGAGTGGGCCGGGAGGCAGGGCCTCGCCTACCGGGAGGACACCTCCAACTCCTGCCCGGCCTACACCCGGAACCGGATCCGCCGCGACCTGCTGCCGCTCCTGCGGGAGTTCAACCCGCAGGTGCTCAGGGTGCTCTCCGATCTTGCCGAAGCGCAGCGGAGGGATGCGGAGTGGATCGCCGGGGAGGTGGCCCGGGTGGCCGGGGATCGTCTGGCGCCCTGCCGCTGCTGCCCCGGCGGGCTCGAGATGCGAGGCCTCGGCGACCTGCCCGAGGCCCTCGCGCGGAGGGTGGCGCGGGAGGCGCTTCGCCGCGCCGGCGGGGGGCGTGAGGTGAGCCGGCGACACCTCGAGCGCGTGCTCGGCTTCCTGGCCGGTGCGCGCCCGGGTGCGCGGCTC
>JALSIO010000063.1 GCA_026989995.1 Myxococcales bacterium | reverse complement strand
CGAGCCCCAGAACCTGTCAACCCCCTTTCGGAACAGGACAGCCTAGGCGGCCCCCCAACGGCGGGTTCCGCTCGACAGTTGGCACCGCATCGAGTACGGGCTTCGCCGATGTGCGTGCAGCTCCCGATCATCCCGATCGATCACCGAGGGGCAGAGAAGGGGAAGGCCGGATCCTCCTCCCTTTGAGGGTGGGTTCATCCGGACACGGTTCGTGGACCTCCTGCTTCGGTCGACGGATGAGCGCCTGGAGTGGGCCGAGGCGCTTGAACAGCGACGCGACCCAGGAAGCACTGGAGCGGCATCTTCGCGCGCGCTCGGAACTCGACCCCGTTGTCGACCGCCAGGATTGCCGACGCCGGCGTCAGTCGCTCGGCTACACCCCGTGGCCAGGCAAGATGGGGGAGAAGTGCTCCGCGGGGCACCAAGGCGACTCCCGGGACAACGCCCTCTCCGAGGCGGCCACCTGCCGCAAGCTGTCCACGGCTGTGCGTTCCAGGAACCCGTGGCGCGGCACGGAAGAGCGGGGCTTCGGCACCATCGGATGGGTTCCCCGATTCGACTCCACCGGCTACCGGAGCCGCTCGCGTCGACGGCACCGGCAGCGTGCGAAGCGAGCCGGATCCGACACAAGGAAGACCTGTCCCAGGCCAGGCGGTGGAGCGACTGGGGGCCGAGCGACCTGGCGCGACTAAACAGCCCACGGGCTGGCTGCGAGCAGAACTCCGATCAGCGCCCGGGCGGAGCCGGCCGGGGAGGCGGCGGGCAAGGGAACGCCCGGGCGGAAAAGGTGCAGATTCTGGGATTGCTGAAGCCTCCGCTTTCCCAGCTCCCTGACGAACCGTTGCCACCTGTGGGATCAGGTCGACCGCTCGAGGCAGGAGGCGGAGCGAGACACAATGAGATGTCAGGACCCTGCCTGGTTCCGAACGATCAACCGGAGCTTCCCACTCGGAAGTCGCGGAATCTCCTCGCACAGGACCGCCGATGCCGTGAGTCTTCCCCCTGACCGCTCCGCCAGCCAGCCGCACAGGAGGGCTCCCTGGTTCGCATCGTACCCCGACCGGGGCACGATGCGGACCTCGATCCGGCCGGGGGCGACCTCGACGAACTGGGCCTGCCGGATGGCGAGGCCGCGGTCGTGGGCCTGCTCGAGGAGGTACATGAAGAACTCCCCGTGAAAGCGGCTTCCGTCCGGCGCGGTGATGAAGTCGTAGGCGCGCCCGAAGACCCGCCGGAAGGCGGGGAGGCCGCGGCCGCAGGCGCAGGGCGGCGCCGGGACCACGCGGTCGCCGAGGTCGTAGCGGATGAGGGGCGTCGCGCGGTTGTGGAGGTCGGTGACGACGAGACGCGCCGCGTCCGGTTCGTCGGCCGTGGGCTCCGGGACGAGCTCCACGAAGATGTTCTCGGCCATGAGATGGAGCCGGCCGCGCTCGCACTCGTAGAGCACGGCGCCCACCTCCCCGCAGCCGTACTCGTCGAAGACCGGTGCGCCGAACGCCTCGGAGATGCGCTCGCGATCCCGGGCGGTCAGGACCTCGGAGGTGGTCACGACGGCGCGCACCCCGAGGTCCGCCAGGGGCAGCCCCTCGTCGAGGCAGTAGCTGGCGAACTGCGAGAGCATCGACACGTATCCGTAGGCCCAGACCGGTCGGCGGCGGCGTACGAGCCGGTGGTAGCGCGCGAGGTCCTCCTCCGAGAAGGCGAAGGCGGAGAACCGGTCCCGATTGAGCACGAGGTCGATCGCCCGGTACCGAAGCCGTGCCCGGCGCGAGAGGGCGACGCCCCAGAAACGGGCCTGGCGATCCCCGGGCCGGATGCCGTACCAGCCGTAGGAGCGCCAGGAAGCGGCCTGCTCCGCCGCCGTGGCGCGGCGGTCCTTGCGCAGACGCACGGGGACGCCGGTGGAGCCCCCTGTCGTCTTGAAGCTGGTGCGCCCGACGCGGGAGGCTGCACAGAGCTCTCCCAGATGCTCCTGGAGGTGGCGCTTCTCGAGAATCGGAAAAGCCCCGAGGTGGGTGGCGTCGACCTCGGAAGGCTCGAGGCCGGCCTCCTGCACGGCACGGCGGTAGAACGGAGCAAAGCGCGCGGCATGCGCCAGCAGTGCGTCGAGGCGGCGCCGCTGAAGCGCCTCGATGCGCTCGGGCGGCCACCACTGGGAGGCCTGGTATTCCGCGAGCAGGCCAAAGACAGGCTCGCCCCGGAGGCGGGTGAGGGGCCGGTAGAGAAGGTTTCGCGCGAGCCACGAGTTCATGGCTGCTCGATCGCGGCGAGAAGGCGCTCCGCGTCGTGGGCCCAGGAGTAGCGCTCGCGGACGGCCCTCCTGCCGGCCTCGCCCATGCGCCGGCGCTGCTGAGGATCCGCGAGGAGGCCCCGCGCCACGGCGGCGAGGTCCCGCGGGTCGCCCCCGCGGAAGACGGAGCCGGCGCCGGTCTCGTGGAGGATGCGGACCATCGGCGGTGCGTCGCTGGCCAGTACGGGCAGGCCCGCCGCCATGTAGTCGAAGAGCTTGTTGGCGAGGGTCGCATCGATGTGGGAACAGCGGTGGAATGGGAGCAGTCCGAGGTCGGCGCGCGACCAGAGCTCCGGCAGTTTGTGGTGGGCCACCCAGCCGTGGAAGTGGACGCGTCCCGTCAGGCCGAGGCGGCGCACGGCCTGCTGGTAACGCGGGCGTGCCGGGCCCTCCCCGACCACGTGGAGCTCCACCGGCGGCAGGGTGGGCGCAGTTTCGACGAGCCGGGCCAGGGCCTCGATGGCGACCTCCACCCCGCGGTCGCCGACCAGGATGCCGGTGAAGAGAAGCTGCAAGGTGCCTTGGTCCGACCCGACGGGGCTCGCGCCTCCGGTGGACGGCCACCACGCGAGATCGGGGGTGTTGTGCACCACCGTCCAGCGCCCGGGTGCCAGCCCGCGGCGCTCCAACCGTGCGCCGGCCTCGGGACACACGACGAGGACCCGCGGCTGCCGGCGGAGGACCCACCGCTCGAGGGCATCCGCGAGCCGGGGGCTCTTGAGGAGGTGATCCGTACCGCCGAGGGCGTCGAACTGCCAGTTGCTGCGAAGCGCCTCCGGGTAGGGCTCGGCGAAGTCGAGGACGGGCCGCGCCCCGGTCCGCCGGGCGACCGAGAGCCCCACGGGTGCGAGCGGCAGATCCCGGGCCAGGATCCGATCCGGTCGGAAGGCCCTGGCCACCCGGAGGGCCTCGCGCAGCCAGACCGGGTGCATGGGGACTGGGGTTCCAAGCAGCGGTTCGGCCTTCCCCCCGTGGGGAAGCCGGTGGATCGTCACCCCGGGCAGCCCCTCGGCCACCTCGGTGCGGGGGCGGTTCGCGCGGTTCCGGGCCAGGATCGCCACCCCATGGCCCGTGTGGGCTAGGGTCCGGGCCATCTTCTCGATCCGCACGTCCCAGGGATAGTCTCCGTCGTAGAGGATCAGGACGCGCATGGTGGGGCTCGGCTTGCGGCCCGGATCGGCCGACGGACGCTTCGAGGCGGAGCCTACCGGCTCGAGCGCCCCGCCGCATCGAGGGGAGGCCCGGGCCTGCGCCGGCCAGTGGAACGGATGAACCAGCAAGCAGCACCCCAATTCGGACTGGCCAAGTCGGTCCTCTACAGCCTCATCCTGATCGCCCTCGTCCTCGGAACCGCCGAGCTCGGTGTCCGAACCTGGGCACACTACCTGCGAGGCGAGGTCGAGCGCTTCGATCCAGAAACCGGCACCTTCGTCCTGGTACCGGGCCGGCACCGCACCCGGTTCGGGACCGTCGTCGTCAACTCGGATGGCTTCGTGGGGGTGGAGCTCGAGCCCGACGGCCCCGACCTCTGGAGGATCGTGGCGGTCGGCGACTCGTGCACCTTCGGCGGTGGAAACGGGCGGGATACCTATCCCGCCCTGCTCGATCGCCGGCTCGGCCGCCGCGAGCGGCCGGGCCTCCGATACGAGGTCGTGAACGCGGGTATCTCCGGCCTGAGCTCGGAGCTGGCCCTGAAGCGCCTCCTCAGCGTCGTGCCACCCCTCCACCCCGACGTGGTCACGATCTACATCGGCTGGAACGACCTGATGAAGTTCGACCCGGTCGCCCAGGGGCGGGAGGCGCGCTTCTCGGCTGTCGCCCGGGTTCTGGACCAGCTCTGGCTGGCCCGGGGATTGCGCAAGCTGCTCTTCTTCCACGTTCGCCCTGCCCTCCTGAAGCCGCGCACCGGGCCGGAGAGCCGGACCGGCCGTTTCCAGGGATTCCGTCCGACGTACTTTGAGGAGAACTTGGAGTCGATGGTCGGGGAGGCCCGCGCCATGGGGGCGCGGGTGCTGCTCGCGACCCTTCCCACGGTGGTGCGCCCCTGGATGACCCTGGAAGATCTGGCGACCGCGCGGGTGGTCTTCCCGTACTTCCCCTCGGCCTACGGGGTCGGAGACCTGCTCGATCTGGTGGCTTCCTACAACCGGGCGATCGCACGGGTGGGCATGAAGACCGGCACTCCCGTGATCGATCTGGCCGCCCGCTTCGCCGAGATCGAGGATCCCCGGCCCTACTTTCACGACACGATGCACACGAACCTCAAGGGAATGGAGGTCATTGCCGAGGCCTTCGAGGAGGCGCTCGATGTCCACGGCCTTCTCGCTCCCGCAGCGTCCATTGCGGCCGGTCGGGCCGAGCGGAGCCGCTAGAGCGTGTGTGGCATCGCCGGCGTGATCCATGCGGGGCGAAACATCCCCCCCGACCCGGGCCTTCTCGAGCGGTTCCGGCAATCCCTCGACCACCGCGGTCCGGACGACCACGGGATCCTCGCGGAGCCCGGCATCGGCCTGGTCCACACCCGCCTGTCGATCCTGGACCTCTCGAGACGCGCTCGGCAGCCGATGG
>JALSIO010000062.1 GCA_026989995.1 Myxococcales bacterium | reverse complement strand
TACGAGCTCATGGGAGACCACTTCGCAAAGGTCGGCGGATACGACAGCTACCAGTCCGCGGCGGACGCCTTCCGCCAGGTCGGGCTCGAGGTGGCGGCCCGTGCGTACTGCTCGGTCAACATCTACGGCACCCCCGAGCAGATCGTGGAGAAGCTCGCCCGCCGGCGCGAGATCATCGGCGACTTCGAGCTGAACCTCATCTCGAACTATGGCGGAATGCCCCAGCAGGAGGCCGAGGCGAGCGTCCGCCTCTTCGGGGAGCAGGTCCTGCCGGTGATCCGCGACTGGTAGGTCGGACGATTCCCTGCCTTCGGGCCCGTTGGTCCGGCATCGGGGGAGCCGGGCCTGTCGGCGATCCGCGGCCCGTGGGCGGGGCCGGGGTGCCCGCACGGGGGCACGCCGCAGGCGCACCCGTGCCGCCGGCCCGGCCGCGGTGCCGCCCCGGGTAGCGCCCCGGGACGGCGCGGCGCATCATGGGGCCCCACCCCCCGGAGGAGGAGGCCCATGGCCAGGATCACCGTCGGCGAGCTCCTCGTCCGCTGCCTTCGGGCGGAGGGCATCGAGCTCGTCACCGGCATCATCGACGGCGCCCACATCCCGATCGTGGCGCACACCGCGAACTACGGGATCCGCTACGTCAACACCCATCACGAGGAGGCGGCGGTCCACGTCGCCGAGGGCTACGCGCGCATCGCGCGCAAGCCGGGGGTGGTGCTCGCCAACCCGGGCTGCGGGACGGGCAACATGCTCGCCGGGGTGGTGAGCGCCCAGGCCGAGGGGCACCCACTGCTCGCCCTCGGCACGCTCCGGCCGCGCCTCAAGGCCGACCCGAACCGCGGGGGTGCCTGGCAGTCCGCGGACACCGAGAACATGGCCCGGCCGATCACGAAGTACGCCGCCACCGTGCGCCAGTGGGAGCGCCTCCCCGAGATGATGCGCGCGGCCTTCCGGCACGCGACCACCGGCCGACCGGGTCCCTCGTACCTCGCCATCCCGGACGAGCTCCTGCTCGAGCAGGTGGAGGAGGCGGAACTGCCGCCGGTGGTGGAGGCCCGGCGCTACCGCGTCCCCTCCCTCGGGGCCGGCGATCCGGAGGCGATCGAGCGCGCCGCGGAGCTCCTCGCCGGCGCCTCGCGGATCTACATCCACGCGGGCAAGGGCGTGCTCTGGGCCGATGCCGCTGCCGAGCTCCAGGCCCTCGGCGACCACCTCGGCGCCTGCATGGGCTCCACCCTCGGCGCCCGCGGCGTGATTCCCGAGGACCACCCGCACTACTTCCACCCCTTCGACCTGGCCGGCGCCGGGCAGGCCCGCAATCGCGCCGAGGTCGTGCTGGTGGTGGGCGCCCGCCTCGGCGAGTACGACGGCTGGGGCATGCCGCCCCTCTGGGGGGATCCCGACTCGCAGATCACCATCCACCTGGATTGCGATCCGCTCTCCATCGGCCTCAACCGGCCGGTGGATCTCCCCCTGGTGGCCGACGCCCGGGCCGGGCTCCGGGCACTCCTCGAGGCGGTACGCCGGCGCACCGGCCCGCGCGGGGCACCTCCGGAGCTGGCCGAGTACCGCGCACGGAGCGCGGAGACGATGGCCCAGGGCGCGCGATACCTCGCCGAGCCCGCGACCCGCGGCGTGCACCCCGGGCGCATGGTCCTCGCCATCCGGGAGGTGATGCCCCGCGACGCCATCACGGTCCTCGACGGTGGAAACACCGTGCTGACCGGCGTGGCCTTCCACCCGATCCTCTCCTCGCCGAGCTTCCTCTACTCGGTCAAGATGGGCTACCTCGGAACGGGCGTGGGCTTCGCCCTCGGCGCGAAGCTCGCCGCCCGGGAGCGTCCGGTGTGCCTGCTCACCGGCGACGGCGCCTTCGGATTCCACGTGATGGAGCTCGAGACCGCAGCCCGGGAGGGGCTGCCGGTGCTGGTGGTCGTGGCCACGGACCACGCGTGGGGCATGGAGAAGACGGCCTTCCTGGCCCAGGGCTACGGGGCGGACCAGTGGAAGGACCGGGGCATCGACCTCGCGCCGGTGTTCTACGACGAGCTCGCCCGGGGCATGGGCTGCCACGGCGAGCGGGTGGAGAAGGACGAGGATCTCCGGCCGGCCCTCGAGCGCGCCCTCGCCTCCGGCCGTCCCGCGGTGGTGCACGTGCAGGTCGATCCCGAGATCAACGTGAAGCCCCCGGGCTGGGAGCAGTTCCGCCGCGCCCGGAGCCTGCGGGGCTGGTGAGCGAACCGCCCCTGCCCTCCGTGCCGTCGCGCGTCTTCGTGACCGGAGCGTGTGGCTTCGTCGGTCGCGCGGTGCTCTCCCGGTACCGGGAGCTCGGAGCCGAGGTCCGCGGCGTGGACCTCCGGCCGGACCCGGAGTGGAACGTCGTGGCCGGGGATCTCGGCGAGGAGGGCCCGGCACCCTGGATGGAGCACGCCGCGGGGTGCGACCTCGTGGTGCACACGGCGGCCGTGGTCTCGAACGTGGCCCCGCCGGAGCTCTACCGCCGGGTGACGGTGGGCGGCGCCCGGCGCGCCCTCGACGCGGCCATCGCCGGTGGCGCCCGGCGCTTCGTGCACGTCTCGTCGGTGGGCGCCTACGGCTGGCACCGCCCGCCCGACGCCGACGAGCGGACGCCCATCACGGTCCTGTCGGGCAACGCCTACCAGGACTCCAAGGCCGCGAGCGAGCACCCGGTGCTCGCGGCCCACGCGGCCGGCGAGATCCCCTGCACCATCGTCCGGCCGGCGGACATCTACGGCCCCGGCTCCCGTCCGTGGGTGCTGATTCCGCTCGAGATGATGAAACGGGGGCTCTTCTTCCTCCCCGCCCACGGGCAGGGCCTCTTCTCGCCGATCTACATCGACGACCTCGTCGAAGGCATCGTGCGGGCAGCGGGCCTCCCGGCAGCCGAAGGGCACATCTTCAACCTGCTCGGGCCCTCGGCGGTCCCTGCGGCGGAGTTCTTCTCCTACCACGCCCGCTGGGCCGGTCGCCGGGTGCCCCCGCGCTCGTTCTCGACGCCGACGGCCCTGCGCATCGCCGGGTTCGTCTCACGGCTCGCCCGGCTGGCGGGCCGGCCCCTCGAGGTCAGCCGCGAGACCATGCTCATGCTGAGCAAACAGCACACCGTCTCCGACGAGAAGGCGCGCCGGCTTCTCGGCTACGCGCCCCGGGTCGATCTCGCCGAGGGCATGCGCCGCACGGAGGCCTGGCTGGTGGCCCGGGGCCTGATCCAAGCGCGGGGCTGAGCCCGGAGGAGAGGCCCGGCCCCTCGGATCCGCAGTCGCGAGGCGTCCCGAAGGGCCACGCGGGGCCTCCCGGCCGCCCCCTACCCGCCCTGCAGGCCCGAATCCTGCAGGAGCTGCTGCAGCTCCTGCAAGTTCTCGGCCTGCTCGAGCTGGCTGCGGAGCTCGTCGCGCATCTCCGGGGTGAGCCTCTGGAGCATGGCCGGGTGTCGCCGCAGCGCGGCAGCTCCCGGGTGGACGGGCAGGATCGGAACCGCGGCGATCGCGCCGGTGGGGCCGCCCGGGCTCTCACCGTCCATCCCCTGGATGCGCTCCGCCCGGCCCATCGGGCTCTCGCCGTCGACACCCCCGAGGCGTCCCCCGAGGCCACCGGGCTGGCCGCGGACGATCGCGTAGTGCATCAGCTCCGGTTTCTCCCGGACCGCGGCGAGGACATCGACCCGAACCCCCCTGCGGCCATGGAGCGGCCTCGGTGCGGAACCGGTGGTAGCCTCGGACGCCGGCGTTGCCGTCGTCGGCATCTCCCGGGCGAGGTTTCCGGGCGGCCCGATGGGAAGCCCGGCCCGCGGCGAAGGGCCTGCCGCCGGAGGCAGGTGTTGCAGGAGCGGTGCCGCCCCACCCCGGTGGAAGCCGTCCCAGGGGTCGGCGAGGACCTCGTGCCGGAGCTCGAAGCTGCGGCCGACGCCCCCGAGTGCCAGGTCGCCGGGTTCGAGGAGAAGGTTCGCGGGAGCGGCCACGCCCGCGACGTGCACGGCACCCCGGAACACGGAGACCCCGACCGTCCCGGCGACCCGGGCCACGGCGAAGCGGGTCCCCCGCACGCTGACCACCGCCTCGGGCGTCTCCACCTCGAAGAGCTCCCCTTCGCTGCGGCGCATCACGTCGAAAAGCGACCGGCCCTCGTCGAGTCCGAGTCGGACGGAGCCCTCGTCGAGGCGGTCGGGAAGGCGAAGCAGGGAGCTCTCGAAAAGCCGCACGACGCCGCGGCCGACGGCGAGCTCGGCCCGGCCGTCGACGCCGGTGCGGATGCGGTCGCCCGGCAGAAGGGCTTCTCCCTCGGCGAGGGCATGGAAGACGGGCGGCTCACCGCGTCCGACCTCCACCTCGCCCTGCACGAAGAGGGCGCGGGGGCCCTCCGCGGCGGCCGGTCGGGGTGCGAGCAGCAGCGCTCCGGCCAGGGACAGGGCCAGGATCGAGAGGCGTCGGGTGGGGAGGGTCATGGCATCTCCTTCTCGGGGTCGGCGCCGCGGGGCGTCGCCGGCAGGGAGGAGCGCTCCGCCACGAGGGCGCGAAGCTCCTCCCCTTCGGTGTCGAGGATCTCGAGGAAGAGATCCACGAGCTCGGGATCGAAGGCGCTGCCCCGCCCCTTCCGGAGGAGGTCGAGGACCCGCTCCTCCGGATAGGCGGGCTTGTACGGGCGGGCGGTGGACAGCGCGTCCCATACGTCCACGATGGCCACGATGCGGGCGCCGAGGGGGATCTCCTCCCCGGCGAGGCCATCCGGGTAGCCCGTGCCGTCCCACCGTTCGTGGTGGTGTCGGACGCAGGCGCGGGTGACTTCCGAGAGCCCGCGGATGGGCGCCACGATCTGGTGGCCGATCACGGTGTGGCGCTGCATCTCGACCCGCTCCTCTGCGTCGAAGCGGCCGGGCTTGAGGAGGATCTCGTCGCGGATGCCGATCTTGCCCACGTCGTGGAGCAGCGCTCCGAGCCGGATCGCCTCCACCTCCTCGCCCGGCAGCCCGAGCCGCTCGGCCATCAGCGTCGAGAGGATCGCGAGGCGTCGACAGTGGGACTCGGTGTATCCGTCGCGCGCCTCCACGGCGCTGGCCAGGGCCTCGATGGAGGCGTCGAAGGTCGAGCGCAGGTTGCGAAGCAGGCGCAGGTTTTCCGCCGAGAGCGCCACGTGGGCGCCCACCGTGGCGATCATGTGGAGCTCGTCCGGGGAGAAGGGCCGGGCCCCGCGTCGCTCCACGAGGAGCGCACCCACCGGAACCGATCCCGCCAGCAGTGGC
The DNA here is from genome assembly GCA_026989995.1 of Myxococcales bacterium. Lineage (GTDB taxonomy): Bacteria > Myxococcota_A > UBA9160 > UBA9160 > JALSIO01 > JALSIO01. Next base: position 758 of record JALSIO010000062.1, on the reverse strand, counting down.
GCATAGACGGCCGCACACGGAGCCGGGGCCTCCGGGGCGTCGCGCTCGAAGAGGCGCACCCGCCGGCTTTCGAGTACTTCCTCCGCCGTCCGCGCGCAGCCGAGGGCGCCCTCGCCGGAGCGACTCCATTCGAGGCGGTCACCCGAGAGGGTTCCATCCTCGCGGGCGCGGAGGAGGGCCACACCCGTGGCACCCACCACCTGCCCGAGCAGGGACAGAGCCATTCGGACGCTACGCGCCGGGGTCTCCACACTGCTGGTCTCGGCGACGAGGAAGAGTGCCTCGAGGGAGCGCTCCCGGAGCGCGAGCGCCCGCCCGACACGGCGGCGCACCGCCTCGAGGGAGAGCAGGTGGTGGCTGGCGAGGGCGAGCAGCGGGAGCAGGGGGTCGATCAGCCACCCGAAGCGCGCCACGAGCAGGGTGTGCGCCGGGAGCACCGCCGCGCCGAGCACGAGGCCGGTTGCGAGGCGCCGGTGGTGCGCACCGGCGCCGAGCAGGGTTGCCGCGAGGAGGAGCATCACCACCTCGGCCATCCGGAGGGCGGGGCCGGCGCTCTGCAGCACCGGGAGGCCGGTGGCCTCGGCCGCGAGCGTCCGGTAGGAGAGGGCCTGGAGCAGCACACCCGGCCGGCCCGGGCCGAGTGGTGTCGGCCAGAGATCCTGGAGCTCGGCAGCCGAGGCGCCCACGAACACCGTGCGCCCGGCCACGCGGCCTGCGTCGAACTCGCCCCGCAGCACGTCGGCGTAGGAGAGAACCGG
>JALSIO010000061.1 GCA_026989995.1 Myxococcales bacterium | reverse complement strand
CCGGACCGGTCACCTGGGGACCGATGCGGACCTCGGCTGCGGTCTTGAGGCGGGGCGTCGGATCGGGAGCCGGCGAGGCCGCCCCTGCCGCCGGGCCCGCGCCGCTCGCGCCCCCCTCGGCGTCGGAGGTCGTGGCCCTCGCCGTCGGGGCGGGCTGCGACCCCGCCTGCGCCTCGCCCCCCGGCCCGCCGGGCTCGGGCGAGGCGGGGCGTACCGCCGCCTCCTCCTCCGCCGGAGTGGGCTCCTCCCCCGGCACGGCGGCCGGAGTCCCCGTGGACGAGGCCGGCCCGGCCCCGGCCAGGGCCGGCCCGAGGGCCATCGCCATCATCGCGGCGAAAGTCCGCGCGACCTTGTGCATCACCACCCCTCCTCGGCGCGGGGACCGGGCCCCCGCCGCCCGCACGTCCGGGCGGGCCTCGGCGGGAGACGTATCGGCGGGGTGGCGCGCAGGCTTGACGGGGGGATCAGCCCTCGGTCGAGGCTGTGGGCTCGCCCCCCAGGCGCTCGTACATGCTCCGCAGCTCGGCCACCCAGGGCGGCTCCGGGAGCGGCCGTCCGTGTTCCTCCGCCGCCGACCTCAGAACGGCCTCGAGGTCGGCGAGCGCGCGGGCGAGGACCTCCCGGGCCTTCTCCGGCTCTCCGTTGGCCTCGTAGGCCAGGGCGAGGTGGTGCCGGACGATGCCGAGGTCGGGGCGGGTGGTCTCGAAGCCGGCCTCGGCCTCCCGCAGGTAGCCGACGGCGGCCGAGGGCACGCCCTTCTTGAGGAGCACGTAGCCGAGGGTGTCGGCGGCGCTCGGGTTGTCGGGCAGCAGGGCCTTGGCCTCCTGGGCCAGGTCGAGGGCGCGGTCGAGGTCGCGGCCCTCCTCGGCCAGGAGGTAGGCCAGGTTGTTCTTCGCCACCCCGAACTCCGGATCGAGCCGGATCGCAGCCTCGTAGTGCTCCACCGCCTTCTCCCGCACGCCCTGCGATTCGTACAGCGTGGCGAGCACGAAGTGGAGCCGGGCGTTGTCGGGCCTCGCCTCGAGGGCCTTCTCGTAGGTCCGGATGGTCTCGTCGACGCGGCCGGTCTGCGCCAGGTAGGTGGCGAGGAGCTGGTAGGCCTCCATGTCGGTCGGATCGAGCTCGATGGCCCGCCGCAGCCGCACCTCGCCGGTGGCCCCCTTTCCCTGCAGCAGCAGGGCCATCCCCTCGAGCCGCACCAGCGCGGGGTTCTCGGGATCCGCGTCCACCGCCCGCTGGATGCGCTCCACCGCCCGGTCGAGCTCACCCGCGGCCGCCTCGAGCTGCAGGAGCTGCCGGAGCACCTCCGGTCGGCGGGGATCGAGCTCGGCGGCCCGGCGCAGGTACGCGAGGGCCCGCTCCCGGTCGCCGTCGAGCAGCGCCACCCGGCCGAGCGCGAACAGCGCCCGGGCATCGCGCCGCGCCTCCGGGATGCGCTCGAGCTCGGTGCGGGCTTCGGCCACCTTGCCGAGCCGCGCAAGCCCTTCGGCCACCAGGATCCGCGTGGCGTCGTCCCCCGGCCGGGCCCGGAGCACGCGCCGACCCTCCTCGACGGCGAGGTCGTGTTCTCCGAGCGAGGCGTAGACCTGCGCCAGGATCCTCCGGGCCTCCACGAGGGTGGAGTCGATCTCGAGGGCCCGCGAGAGCTCGGCCCGGGCGCCGCTGCGGTCGCCGGAGAGGAAGAGCGCCGACCCGAGGACGAAGTGGGCCTTGGCCCAGTCCGGCCGCCGCTCGAGCGCCTTGCGGAGCCTGCGAATCGCCTCCTCGGGGCGCTGTTCGGCGAGGTCGACCTTGGCCCGCACGAACAGCGCCTCCGGATCGTCGGGGGCCACCGCGAGCACGGCATCGACCACGGCGCGCCCCTCGGCGATGCGCTCCGGATCCTCCTCCCGGTACCCCAGCTCGAGGAGGACCTCCGCCCGGCGGAGCCGCGCGGTGCGGTCCTCCGGATCCACCTCGAGGGCCCGCTCCACGGCCGCGAGCGCGCCCTCGGTGTCGCCGCGGCTTCCGCGGTAGTCGGAGAGGACCAGCCAGGGACGCACGTCGTCGGGCCGCGTCTCCGTGGCGCTCTCGATCATGCGGTCGGCGTCCTCCTGTCGGCCGAGGGCCAGGTAGAGCCGGGCCAGCAGGTAGCGGAGCTCGAGGTTCTGCGGATCCCGCTCGAGGGCGTCGAGCAGGACCCGTTCCGCGTCCGCCGGGCGCTCCCGGGTCAGCAGGAAGCTCGCGAGCAGCCGGGTGGCGAGCTCCCGGCGTTCGGGCGGCGCGAGCTCGAGGGCCTTGCGGTAGGCGGCCTCGGCCTCGGCCTCCCGGGCCGGATCCCGGCCGAGGAAGCCCGCGAGCGCGGTGTACGTCTCGAACCCCGGATCGACCTCGGTGGCGCGGCGGAGGATCCGCTCCGCCTCCTCCCGCTCGCCCTGGTCGGCGAGCAGCGCCCCGAGGAGCAGGAGCGGACCCCGGTCCTCGGGCGCCGCCTCGACGGCCTTCTCCAGCGCGGCGCGGGCCTCCTCCGGGCGGCCGAGCTGCTCGAGGCTCCGCGCGCGCAGCAGGAGCGCCTTCACGTGGTCGGGCTCGGCCGCGAGCACCGCGTCCGCCTGCTCGAGGGCAGCCTCCGGCCGGCCGGCAAGGCGCTCGAGGGCACCGAGCTCGAGGCGCGCCTGCAGGTTGTCCGGATCGAGGCGCACGCTCTCGCCGAGCTCCCAGTAGGCGTCCTTGACCTTCTTCTGGGCCAGGAAGGCCCGGGCCAGGCCGTAGTGCGCACGCGCCTCGTTGGGGTCGATCTGCAGCGCGCTCTTGTACTCGATCACGGCCTCCTCGTACTGCTCGGCCTCGAGGTAGCCGTCCCCGCGCTGCAGGTGCTCGGCGAGCTGCGCCTCGCGGTCGGCGCAGCCGGCGGCCAGCAGGGCCGCGGCCAGGAGCAGGAGGCCCGCCGACGCGATGCGGCGGGCGCGGGTCGCCTTCCAGGTGGCCTTCGTCATGGGCTCTCCTCGCGCGGGCGCGGCCTCCCCTCCCGGGGCACCGGCTCCCCGGGAGGGTACGGTGTCGGGACCGCTTCGCCGCCCGGGCCGGGGGCGCGGTTCCTCCGCCAGCTCGGATGGCGGATCCCGAGCCGCCGGACCATGTAGTTGAGCTTGCGCCGGCTGATCCCGAGGAGCTCGGCCGCGTCCTTCTGCACGAAGCCGGTCCGCTCGAGGGCGGCGAGCAGGATCCCCCGCTCCGCCTCCTCGAAGGAGATCCCGCCGGGCGGCAGCACGGGCCGCCAGGCCCCGAGCAACTGCCTGCTGCCCGGGGCCCCGGGCAGCAGGTCCTCGGGGCCGATCTCCTCGCCCTCGGCGAGGAGCACGGCGCGCTCGACGGCGTTGCGGAGCTCCCGCACGTTCCCCGGCCAGCGGTGGGCGAGGATCCGCTCGCGGGCGGCCGCGGTGAAGCCCCGAAGCGGGCGCCCGACCTCGGCGGCGAAGTGGGCGAGGAAGTGGTCGGCGAGGGCGAGCAGGTCCTCGGGACGCTCCCGCAGGGGCGGGAGGTCGATCCGGATCACGTTGAGCCGGAAGAAGAGGTCCTCGCGGAACCGGCCCGCGGCGACGTCCCGCTCGAGGTCCCGGTTGGTGGCCGAGAGGATGCGGACGTCGACCCGCAGGGTCTCGGTGCCGCCCACCCGCTGGAACTCGCCGTCCTGGAGGACGCGGAGGAGCCTGGCCTGTGTGGCCGGCGAGAGATCAGCCACCTCGTCGAGGAGCAGCGTCCCGCCGTCCGCGAGCTCGAAGCGACCGCGGCGGGTCCGCTCCGCACCGGTGAAGGCGCCCCGTTCGTGGCCGAAGAGCTCCGACTCGAGCAGGGTCTCGGGCAGGGCCGCGCAGTTCACCTTGATGAAGGGGCCGCGCCGGCGCCGCGATCGCGCGTGGATGAACCCGGCGAGGAGCTCTTTGCCCGTTCCGGTCTCGCCGAGCAGAAGCACCGACGAGCTGCTCGGCGCCACCCGTTCGGCGAGGTCGAGCGCCTCCCGGAACGCGGGGCTCGAGCCGACGATGGCCGGCCCCGGCTCGCGCTCGGCGCGCTCCCGCCGGAGGTGGGCCACCTCCCGCAGGAGCTCCGCGTGCTCGAGGGCCCGGGCGATGCGCACCTCGATCTGCTCGAGGGGCGCGGGCTTCTCCACGAAGTCGGCCGCTCCCCGCCGCATGGCCTCCACCGCCGCCTCCACGCTTCCGTGGGCGGTGAGCAGGAGTACGCGGGTGCGCGGATCCCGCTCCCGGGCCGCGGCGAGCACCGCGAAGCCGTCCGCAGACGGAAGGCGGAGATCGCTGACCACGACATCGAAGGGACGCGGCGCCCGGGCGAGGCGCCGCACCGCCTCCGCGCCGTCGCCGACCTCGTCCACCTCGCCGAAGCGGGACCGAAGCGCCCTCGCCAGGCTGCGGCGGAGGAGGCCATCGTCCTCGGCCACCAGGATGCGGGGGCGGCTCACGCGTGAACCTCGCCCTTGGATTCGCCGGCCGGAAGCCGGAGCTCGAAGCGCGCACCGCCGAGCGAGCCGGTACCGAGGGTGAGGCTTCCCCCGTGCGCAACCGCGACCTTCTGGGCCATGGCCAGGCCGAGCCCGGAGCCGCCCTCCCGCGTGGTGAAGAAGGGCTGGAAGATCCGGTCGCGGAGCTCGGCCGGGACCCCGGGGCCATCGTCCTCCACCGCGAAGACGAGGCCCCCGCCCGGCGCCTCCGCCACCTCCAGGTGCACCCGACCGCCCGCCGCCGACGCGCCGGCGGCCTCGAAGGCGTTGCGCAGCAGGTTCGACAGTGCGCTTCGGAGCTGGCCTGCGTCCGCCACGAGCCGCGGGAGTCCGGGCCGCACCACGACCTCCACCTCCGCAGCGGCGCCGCCGCGGGCCGCGTCCACGGCCTCGAAGACGAGGGACTCCGGCTCGACCGGCTCCCGCTCGGGGATGGCGGGGCGGAGGAAGCCCAGCCCCTCGCGGATCACCCGGGACAGCCGCCGGCTCGCCTCGAGGAGCTCGTCGACCAGCTCGCGGGCGGCGCAGTCGCCGGCGAGCTCCCGGCGCAGGAGGCCCGCCACCACCTCGATGCCCGCGAGCGGCGTGCGGAGCTCGTGGGCGAGGCCCGCAGCCATGCTCCCCACGGCCGCCAGCCGCTCCTTGAGCCGCACCTGCTCCGCCTGCTCCTCGAACGGGGTGAGGTCGCGGAAGAGCACGGCCGCCCCGCGAAGTCGCTCGAGGGCATCGCGCACGGGCATCACCGTGAGGCCCACGGTGCGCGGCCCCACCCCCCGCATCGGCTGGAGCTCGAGCTCGAGGCGCGGGGGCAGCTCCTGGCCGGCGAGGCAGTCGAGGAGGAGTCCCGCCATCCGCGGCTGGGCCGCGAGCACCTCCCGGCAGTCGAGGCCGAGGCACTCCTCGGGATCCGCCCCCGGGGTGCCGAGCAGCTCCGCCGCCTCCCGGTTCAGCGCGCTCACCCGCCCGGCCACGTCCACGGCGACGAGGCCGGCCCGCAGGGAAGCGAGGAGATCGACGGCGAAGTCGGGATCGGAGACCACCACGACCGGGGGTATCGGAAGGTGGCGGCAGGCGGCTGAGGAGCGCCTCGACACGGGATCCGGCCTCCGGCGAAAGCCGGAGGCGGCCGGTCGCTAGTCGGACTCGGGCACGAGGTAGCGCTTGCCCTCGCGCAGGAGCCAGCCCTCCTCGCGCAGCTCCTTCAGCACGCGCGTCACCGTCTCGCGGGAGGTCCCGATCATGTCGGCGATCTGCTGGTGGGTGAGCGGCGGCGTCATCCGGCGCCCCGGGATTGACGCCGGTTCCTTGGCGATGCGGCCGAGCAGCCCCCGGGCCCGGTCCTTGACCCGCTGGAAGGAGAGCGAGCTCGCCTGCTCGTCCATCTCGCGCAGGCGGCGGGAGAGCTCGGCGATCACCGCCATGGAGACGTCCGGGCTCTTGCGCAGGACATCCAGGAAATCCCTGCGCGAGAGCGCGAGCAGCCGCACCTCGCCGAGGGTCTTCACCGACGCCGAGC
>JALSIO010000060.1 GCA_026989995.1 Myxococcales bacterium | reverse complement strand
GCGATTGGTCAGTCGAAGAGGTTCGCCAGGTTCCGCTTGATCCGGTCGGCGGCGTAGAGGGCGAAGGCCTGGATGGTGTTCGTCGGGTTCACGCCGCCGGCGGTCACGAAGACGCTCCCGTCGATGATGAAGAGGTTCTTCACGTCGTGGCATCGGCCACCCGGATCCACCACCGACCGCTCGGGATCGGTCCCCATGCGCGCCGTCCCCATCAGGTGCCAGCCGGCCAGCCGCAGCGGGGCTTCGGCGAGAACCTCGACGGCGCCCGCAGCCTCGAGCACCTCCCGACCGCGCGCCACGGCGTGGTCGAGCATCCTGCGGCTGTTCTGGGAGAGGCGGTACTCGATGCGCGGCGCGGGAATGCCGTGGCCGTCCGTCAGCTCCGGGTCGAGCACCACGCGGTTCTCGGGTTCCGGCAGGTCCTCGCAGATGGCCACCATGGCCGCCGTGCGGTCGAAGATCTCCTCGAAGGCGCGGTGGTGGGCCTCGCCCGGCGGGAGGCGCCCGCTCGACATCCCCATCAGCGCGGCACCCACGGGGCTCATCCCGCGCAGGGTCTCGAAGCTGTAGCCGCGCACGAATCCCCGGGAGGGGTCGGTCTCGTAGAATTCCTGGCTGATGAGGCAGCAGCCGGTGGGGCCCTTGTAGCCCTCGAGCCGCTCCGGGAAGATCCCCGTGATCATGGCGTAGGGGTGGAACATCAGGTTCCGGCCGACGAGACCGCTCGAGTTGGCGAGACCGCCGGGAAAGCGCGAGCTCACCGAGTTGAGCAGCAGCCGCGGCGTGCCCACGCCGTTGCAGGCGAGCACCACCACCTCGGCCTTCTGCTCGACGAGGTTGCCGTCCCGGTCGTAGAAGAGGACGCCGTCGGCCATGCCGTCGGGGCGGAGGGTGATCTCACGTACCCGGCATCGGGTCTCGAGCCGGACGCCGGCGCGCAGGGCTGCCGGCCAGTAGGTGACGTCGGTGCTGCCCTTGGCGCCCTGGGCGCAGCCGAGGATGCAGGGGCCGAGGTTGATGCAGCGGTCCCGGCCGCCGTGGGGGCGCGTCGCGATCGCGCTGTCCGAGGGCCACCAGTGCCAGCCGAGCCGGTCGAAGCCCCGGGCCAGGGTCTCGCCCAGGCGGCCGAGGGGGACCGGCGGGAGGGGCGGCTTCTTCGGCGGAACCGCGGGATCGCCCTCCAGCCCGGCCACGCCCATCATCTCGGCGTTGAGGTCGTACCAGGGGGCGAGGGTCTCGTAGTCGAGAGGCCAGTCGTCGGCGACGCCGTCGAGAGTCCGGACGCGGAAGTCCGAGGGGTGGAGCCGCGGGAAGTGGGCGGCGTAGAGGATGGTGCCCCCCCCCACGGCATTGAAGTTCGAGATCTGGATGTCGGAGGTGTCGTCCCGGACGGGGTAGTCCTCCGGGCGGCGGCGGATGTTCGGTGAGAGGGCGAAGTCCCCGAAGCGCCGCATCTCGTAGTCGAGACGGGTCGTCGGATACGCCGAGGGATCCATCCAGTCGCCCTGCTCGAGGCAGAGAATGTTCATCCGCGTCTCGGCCAGGCTCCAGGCGAAGGCCGCACCCGCGGCCCCGGCCCCGACGATGAGCACGTCCACCGGATCTCGAGCCATCCGTTCCTCCGCCTCCCGGCGCCCTCCCCGCGCCTCCACTCCGCGCTGCGGCGCCGGCGCCCCCGCCGTGCCGTCGCGCTCCCCGGTCGTGCCGCCCGGGAGTCCTCGCGCCGGCCCGGCCGGTCGCGGGCTCGGGGCCGTGCCACTCCCGGCCCCGCGGCCTTCCCGGAGCCCGCGCGCCCCGGTGCGCGCCGCCCGTGCGGGCCTGCCCGCGCACGGACCCGCGCCGGCAGCGTAGCAGCACGCCCGGATGCGTCCGGATGCGTCCGGTGGGTCGGAGGGCGCGGCCTGCTAGGCGGCGGCCGGCAAGGGAGGCCCGAGGAGGTCGAGGACGCGGTGGGCGACCTCGAAGAGGCGCTCCGGATCCGCCCCCCGCGCGGGATCGCCGGCCTCCGGGGGCAGCGGTGCGTAGATCTTGTGCTCCGGGCTCACCCGGATCCCGGTGCCGGCCTGGGTCATCAGCCGTACGAGCCGCTCGGGATCGATGCGGGTCGGCCGCCCGGCGGAGAGCACCAGCTCCCCCCGGCCCACGTCCACGGCGGCGATGCCCAGGCGGCGCGCCGCGATCTTGAGCGCGATCACCCGGAGCAGGTTTCCGGCGGGCGGCGGCAGCGGCCCGAAGCGGTCCAGGATCTCCCCGCGCAGCCGCTCGAGCTCGGCCTCGTCCGGGGCGCTCGCGAGCCGCTTGTAGAGCACCAGGCGCTGGCTGGTGTCGGCGACGTAGTCGTCGGGAAGCCGCGCCTCCACCGGGAGCCGGATCTCCGGATCGACCTCCCGCTCGATCATCTCCCCGCGCATCTCGGCGAGGGTCTCCTGGAAGAGCTCCATGTAGGTGTCGTATCCCACCGCCTCGAGGTGCCCGGACTGCTCGGCGCCGAGCAGGTTCCCCGCGCCCCGGATCTCGAGGTCCATGTGGGCGAGGCGGAATCCCGCCCCGAGCTCGGAGAGGTCCTGGATGGCCTCGAGGCGCTTTCTCGCCTGCGGGCCGAGCGAGGACTCCGGCGGCACGAGCAGGTAGGCGTAGGCCCGGTGGCCGCTGCGGCCCACCCGTCCGCGGAGCTGGTAGAGCTGGGCGAGCCCGAAGGTGTCGGCCCGGTGGATCAGGATGGTGTTGGCGCGGGGGACGTCGAGGCCGTTCTCGATGATGGTCGTGCACAGCAGCACATCGGCCTCGCCGCGGAGGAAGGCGAGCATCCGGTCCTCGAGCTCGCGTTCGCGCATCTGGCCGTGGGCGACGAGCACCCGGGCCTCGGGCACGATCCGCGCGAGCTCGGCCGCCATGCGCTCGATGCCGCGCACCCGGTTGTAGACGTAGAAGACCTGCCCGCCCCGGCGAAGCTCCCGCAGGATCGCCTCCCGGATGAGCGGTTCCGACTCGCGGCACACCTGGGAGCGGATCGCCAGGCGATCGCGCGGCGGCGTCTCGATCACCGAGAGGTCGCGCAGCCCGGAGAAGGCGAGCTCGAGGGTCCGGGGGATCGGCGTGGCGGTGAGCGTCAGCACGTCCACCGTCTTGCGCATCTGCTTGATGCGCTCCTTGTGGGCCACCCCGAAGCGCTGCTCCTCGTCCACCACCAGCAGGCCCAGGTCCCGGAAGCGCACCCTCGGCTGAAGCAGGCGGTGGGTGCCGATCACGACGTCGACCTCGCCGGAGGCGAGGCCCTCGAGCACCTTGCGCGCCTCGCGCGGCGTCCGGAAGCGGGAGAGCGATTCGACGCGGATCGGGTAGCCGGAGAATCGCTCGCGGAAGGTCTTCTCGTGCTGCTGGCAGAGGATGGTGGTGGGGACGAGCACCGCCACCTGCTTGCCGTCCATGGCCACGCGGAAGGCGGCGCGCACCGCCACCTCGGTCTTGCCGAATCCCACGTCGCCGCACACGAGCCGGTCCATGGGCCGCGGTCGCGCGAGGTCGGCGAGGGTCTCCTCGATGGCGGCGAGCTGGTCCGGCGTCTCCTCGAAGGGAAAGGTCGCCTCGAACTCCTCCATCATCCGGTCCCGGGGCGAGAAGGCATGGCCGGGCGCGAGTTCGCGGGCCGCGTGGATGGCGATGAGCTCGCGGGCCATGTCCCGCAGGGCCTTGCGGACGTTCCGCCTGGCGCGCTCCCAGGTGCTGCCGCCGAGGCGGTCGAGGCGCGGCGTGCCGCCGTCGGCACCGGCATAGCGGTGGACGAGGTTCAGGCGGGTCACGGGCACGAAGAGGCGGTCGCCGCCCTCGTATTCGAGGCGGAGGAACTCGCCCCGACCGAAGGAGAGGTCGAGCTCCACGAGCCCCCGATAGATCCCGATTCCGTGCTCGGCGTGCACGAGGGGGTCGCCGGGGGCGAGCTGGGCCAGGGCCTCGATGGCCACGCCCTCGCGGAAGGCACGGGCCGTCCGCTGGCGGGGGCGCGGTCCGGTGATCTCCTCCTCGGTGACGACGGCGAGCCCCTCCCGGGGCAGCACGAAGCCCGAGGAGAGGTCCCCCACCCGGATCTCGAGGCGGCCCGGCGCGGACCAACGCCACAGCGGCTGGGGCTGCCGCGCGATCCGCGCCTCGAGGCCGTAATCGGCAAGGAGGTGCTTCAGGCGGTCGGCCGCGGAGAGCCGGGAGGTGGCCAGCACCACGCGGAGACCGTCCTGGCACCAGGCGTGGACGCGCTCGGCCAGCGGCGAGAGGGCCCGCTCGCCTGCCCGCGCCCGGGCGAGCTCCGCCCGGAGCGGCTCCACGTCCGAGCACGGGACGGGTACGCGGGCGGCCTCCTCGGTGGCATCCACGATGTCCTGTCGCTCCAGCCACACCGGCTCCCGCGCGCGAAGCGCGCTCGAAATCGACTCCGGGTCGAGGAAGAGCTCCTCCGGGGGCGCGGCGAGGCGCCCGGTTCCCTCGAGGGCGCGCCAGCCCTCGCGCACCTCCTCCGCGTAGCGGGCGAGGCGGTCGAAGACGGCAGCGGGTTCCACGACCACCACGCAGGTGTCCTCGGGAAGGAAGTCGAAGACGCTCTCGAGCTCGGGCAGGAGCAGCGGAGCGAGCGCCTCGCCTCCGGGAGGGACGTGCCCGCGCAGGAGCCCGTCGACGAGCTCGTCGAGGTGCCGGTCGGGGACGTCGAGGGCGCGGGCCCGCTCGCGGAGGAGCTCGCGCCGGGCCACGACCTCCTCCCGCCCCACGAGGAGCTCGCGGGGCGGGGGAGCGACCGCGTGGACGAGGCGCTGCTGGCTGCGCTGGCTGGCCGGGTCGAACTCGCGGATGGACTCGACCTCGTCGCCGAGAAGCTCCACCCGGACGGGGCGCTCGAGATGAGGGGGGAAGACGTCGAGGATGCCGCCGCGGACGGCGATCTCCCCCCGCTCCTCGACCAGCGGCATCCGGCTGTAGCCGGCGGACACGAGGGTCTCCACGAGCCGGTCCCGATCGATCCGCTGGCCCACCTCGAGGTGGACGGTGCGGGCCCGGATCCGGTCGCGGCCCGGCACCCGGAGGGCGAGCGCGGCGGCCGGTGCCACCACCACCGGGCCGGGTTCCTCGCGCGCTGCGGGCGGGGAGGCGATCCACCGGTAGAGCACCTCCATGCGGCGCGCGAGGAGGAAGGGTTGGGGGGAGAAGCGGTCGTAGGGCGGGATGTCGTGCCGGGGAAAGGTCCGAGTTCGGGAGGGGCTGCCACCCGGAGAATCCGGCCCGGCCTCGCCCAGGGCGGTCCGGAGGTCCGCCAGGAACTCGTCCCCCCGCTTCGAGCCGGACGTCACGAAGAGGACGGGCCGGTCTCCCGCAGCACGCACCAGCTCGGCGCCGGCGGCAGCCATGGCCGCGCCGCGGAGGCCGGTGAGGCGCACGGACCGCTTCTCCCGGACGGCGCGCGCCGCGATCTCGGCGAGGGGGCCGGCCCGATGGCGGTCGGGCCGTTGCTCGCTCCCCTGAGGGCCCCCGGTCCTGTTCCTCGACCGGCTGGAAGCCAAGGACCTCCTCCTGCTCCGAGCAGCTCCGTCACCGCGTCCGGATCGGCCGCGCGTGCAGCGGCCCGCCCCGGACGCACGAAGGCCCCGCGCCCCCCGCCGAGGGTGGGGGGCGCCGGGTCCGGTGCGAGGGTAGCGACGCCCCCGGCCGAGGACGGCGGCGGGGCATGGTCTCTCCCGGCCGGGTCGGGGCAATCCTTTTCCTCCGGGCAGAGGCCTGGTGGCGTTTCGGTGCTTCCACGGCGCGAGGCGGTCCGGGACCGCACCCCCACACCTCCGCCAGGCAGGCGGCCGCGGGGCCCGGGCCTTCTCACCGGGCCGCTGCGCCGGGGCGACGGCTTCCCGGATCGCCGTCCCGGGTGCACGGCCGGCTGCCCCCGGGCGGCAGCAGCGCGAGGAGGCCGCGGGCGTGGCGTTCCCAGGAGAGCTCGCTTCCGAGCAGCGCGCGTCCCCCCGCGGCCAGGCGGTTCGCGAGATCGCGG
>JALSIO010000059.1 GCA_026989995.1 Myxococcales bacterium | reverse complement strand
ACGGCCTCGAACTCCGCGTGGGCCTCGCTGACGACGTGGAGCGCCGTGGCGGCGTCGAGGGAAAGGAGGGCGGCGGCCTCGAGATCGAGCCGATACGCCATGGCGTCGAGGCCCGAGCTCGACATGGTGCGCGCGAGCACGTCGGCGACGTGGGTCACCGCGACCAGCCGTCGGTGCACCTCCGGCGCCTCGCCGGGGCGGTGGTGGTGGCCGATGGCTGCGGCCAGCGGCGAGGGGAGGCTCCACACCGAGGCCACCTCGAGGCCGAGCTCGCAGTGGTCCACGCCGAAGGCGCGGCGCTCCGCCTCGAGGAAGTCCCGGGCCTCACCCCGCGCGACGTGGCCCACGAGCTCTTCGCCCCGGTCGCCGAGCACGAGGGACATCAGGGCCTTGCCGACATCGAGGAGCAGCCCCGCGGTGAAGGCCACGGGGGGCTCGACTGCGGGTGCCTGGGACTCGGCCAGGATCCGGGCGAGAATGCCGGTCCGCAGTCCGTGGCCGAGGAGCGTGCCCTCCGGGGCGGCATAGCCGTCGAGCTTGCGGGAGAGCACGGGGCCGGCGGCGAGCTCCACGGCCAGGGCGACGACCGTTCGCTCTCCCAGAAGGGAGACGGCGCGTTCGACCGAATTGACGGGTTCCAGCGATCCGACGCCCGGGCTGTTGGCGGCGCCGAGCACCCGGACCGTGAGGGCGGGGTCGGACGCCACCACGCGGGCCACGTCCGAGCTCGCGTGCGCCGCATCGTGGAGGGTCGCGAGCAGCCGGGCGGTCGAATCCGGGAAGGGGGGAAGCTGCTGGACCAGCTGGTGGATCTGCCGTCTGGCCATGTGGGACATGCGGCGGGCCCTCCTCCGGTTGGGATCAGATCTCCCAACTCGTGCGGTTGGCGGCGATCACGCGGACGGCTCCCGTGCCCACCTCGAGCTCCACGGAGCGGGAGATCTGGCCGCGAACATCCTCTCCCACGAGGGGGAGTCGCCGCTCTGCGAGAACGGCGCGGACCGCCTCGACGTTGCGCGCCCCGATGTCGAGGTGGTCGCCCAGGTCGAGGACGGCCGCGCCGCCGGCGATCCGGGCGACGAGGTCGGAGGGCCCGGGCCCGCAGCCCAGGCGGTCCATCTCGTCGAGGAGCGCCGCGATGCCGGTGTCGGCGAAGCGACCGGGGCGTCTCCGCGCCTGGGTCGGATTGAGACTCGAAGAGGGCAGGGCGACGTGGACCATCCCTCCGGCGCCCGCCCGGGCCGACCACAGCACCACCGCCACGCAGGAACCGAGGGCCAGGGTGCGGATGACCTCGTCGGGCTTTCCGGAGGCACCGAGCTCGCCGATTCCCAGCAGGATCATGTCGTGTCTCCCAGCTTCCGCAGCAGAATCCGGATCCGATCGGCCATCGCATCGAGGGGGAGCGCCACCTGGACCGCGCCGAGCTCGGCCGCGGCCCGCGGCATGCCGTAGACCACGCAGGTCGCCTCGTCCTGACCCAGGGTGGCGGCGCCGGCCTGACGCATCCGCAGCAGTCCCCGGGCCCCGTCGGCTCCCATCCCCGTCAGGATGACGCCAATGGCGCGAGCGCCCGCCGCGCCGGCGACGGAGGTCATGAGCACGTCCACCGAGGGGCAGTGTCCGGAAACCTTCTCCGTGCTGCTGCAGTCGAGGCGGAACTGCCCGGGGCGTCCCAGCAGGCGAAGCTGGCGGCCGCCCGGAGCGACGTAGGCGTGGCCCGGCTGCGGGATCGCGCCCGTGCGTGCCTCCGAGACGGAAAGGGGAGATTCGCGGTCGAGCTGCGAGGCGAAGGGGGCGGAGAACCCCGCCGGCAGATGTTGGACGATGAGCACGGGGGGGCCATCGGAGGGGAGCCTCGACACCACCCGTTGGATCGCCTCGGTGCCGCCCGTGGAGGCCCCGAGGGCCACCACCGCCCGTCGCGCCGCGGCGGGAAGGGGATCGGCACCGGGCGGGGGCGTGGCCCGTGACGCGAGACGCCGGGGGGCCGCCACGCGGGCCCGGGAGGCCGCCCGAACCTTGGCCCGGAGCTCCGCGATCATTCCCTCCATGCCGCCCGGGCTTCCGGGCCGCGGCTTTGCCACCACGTCCACGGCGCCCGCGGCGAGGGCCTCGAGGGTGACCTGGGCGCCTCGGGTCGTCAGCGAGCTCACCATGACCACCGGCATCGGGTGCTGGGGCATGAGCTTCCGGAGGAAGGTCAACCCGTCCATCCGGGGCATCTCGACGTCAAGGGTGAGCACGTCGGGTCGGAGCGCGAGAATCCGGTCCCGCGCCTCGAAGGGATCTGCGGCGGTTCCCACCACCTCGATCTCGGGGTCTTCGGAAAGGCCCCGGCTCAGCAGCCGACGCACGACCGCGGAATCGTCCACGACCAGGACGCGGATCGGAGCCCCCACCTCAGGAGGCCTTCCGGTACACGGCCGGGCGCACGAACTCGAGCGGCGTGTGCCGCCCGCGGAGGGTCTCGGCCATTCCCAGGTAGAGGTAGCCGCCCGGCGCGAGGCAGCCGAAGATCCGCTGCGCGACGGCGTCGCGGGTCGCGGCGTCGAAGTAGATCATCACGTTCCGGCAGAAGACCACGTGGAAGGGCTTGCGGAACGGGTAGCGCGCTGCCAGCAGGTTGAAGCGGCGGAAGACGACGTCGCTCCGCAGCTCGGGCACCACTTCCAGCAGCCCGCCTCCCCGTGGGCGGAAGTACCGCTTCCGGAGCACCTCGGGGAGGCGGGCGACGTCCTCCTCGCGGTAGACCCCCTCCCGGGCGACGGCCAGGGCCCGCTCCGAGATGTCGGTGGCGAGGAGCCCCGCCTGCCACCGAGGCAGGTCGGGTCCCAGGTGCTCCCGAAGGAGCATGGCGAGGGTGTAGGGTTCCTCCCCGGTCGAGGCGGCGGCGCACCAGACGCGGAGGTCGAGCTCCTCGCGTTCGCGGAGGCGGCGCGTCGTCTCGGGCAGCGCCTCGTCGCGGAAGTGGTCGAAATGAGCGCTCTCCCGGTAGAAGAAGGTGTGGTTGGTGGAGAGGCAGTCGACGATCTGCGGGAGGGCGGGGTGGTCGGATTGCGCGACCACCTCGCGGCAGAGGCTGGCGACATCCGGGTGGCCGAGTCGCGAGGGCAGCCCCCGGAGCCGCATGGCGACGAAGCCACGCTTGTCCGCACCGAGGACGATGCCCGTCCGCTCGTGGACCAGCTCCGCCAGGCGCCCGAACACGTCCCGGGGGATGGCCTCCTCGAGATCCCCATCCTCGCCGCTTCGCATGCCCGCCTTCCCCTAGTAGCGCCCGAAATCGTCGTCCTCGAGGGAGATCCCGCCGCTCGGCTGCGCGGCCACGCTTGCCCCGCCGGCGGCCGCGGCGGCCGTCCCGCCGGGCTCCTCCGCCGGCTCCTGCTCGTGGCCGGAGGCGAGGCGGAAGTTCGCCAGGGAGGCCTGGAGCTGGTGGGCCTGGGCACTCAGGGTCTGGGCAGAGGCGGCCATCTCCTCGGCGCTGGCGGTGTTGCGCTGGGTGGCCTGATCGACCTGCGAGAGTCCGATGTTGACTTGGCCGATGCCCTCCGCCTGTTCGCTGCTGGCCGCGGCGATCTCGGAGACCAGATCACTCGCCTGGGAGATCGACTCCACGATCTGGGCGAGCGACTGCGCCGTCTTCTCGGCGATCACCGCCCCCTGGCGGACGCGCTGCGAGGACCCGTCGATGAGGTCGGTGGTCTCCTTGGCCGCCTGGGCACTGCGTTCGGCGAGGTTGCGCACCTCCTCCGCCACCACGGCGAATCCCTTCCCGTGGACCCCCGCCCGGGCCGCCTCCACGGCCGCGTTGAGGGCCAGCAGGTTCGTCTGGAAGGCGATGTCGTCGATGACCTTGATGATCTTCGAGATGTTCTTGGAGGCTTCGTCGATCTCGCCCATGGCCGCCACCATCGACCGCATCTGCTCGTCGCCGGTCTCCGCGTACTGGCGCGCCTCGGTGGCGAGCTGGACGGCGCGGCCGGCGTTCTCCGCGTTCTGGCGCGTCTGGCCCGAGAGCTCCTCCATCGTGGAGCTGATCTCCTCGAGGGCGGCCGCGGACTGGGTGGCGTTCTGGGAGAGGTCGTCGCTGGTCCGCTCGACGGAGCGGGCATCCCGCGCGACGCGCTGCGCCGCGGCCTTGGCGTCCGCGAGCAGGGTGCTCAGGTTGGCCACCATCCGGGAGAAGCACTCGAGGAGGCGGTCGTCGCCGGAGCGCACCGCGACCTCGATGTCGAGGCGGCCGTCCGCCAGCGCCTCGGCGACGGCGGCGATCTCGCCCAGCGAGCGGGTGAGCTCGTTGACGTTGTCCCGGAGCTCCCGCAGCGTCGGGACCACGTCCTCGGCGATCGGCTCGGGAACCTCCCCGCGGGCCAGTCGGGCGATGTGCGCGGCGAGGCGTTCCGACTGCTCCCGCGCCCGCTCCTCCTCGGTCACGATCTCCCAGGTGGCGAGGGTGCCGAGGGGTCGACCGGCCTCGTCCTGGATGGCGGAGGCCCGCACCCGTGCCGCCTCCCCCCCGATCCGGATCACCGCCTCGTAGGGGAGTTTCGAGGCATCCTGGAGCAGCCGCCGCTGGTGGGCGGGATCCCGGTGGAAGTCGTCGATGCAGCGCCCCACCACCTCTTCGGGCCGGCAGGGAAGCTGGTCCTGGACGCTGCGCATCACCTCGATGGCTGCGGGGTTGGCGTAGGTGATGCGGAACTCGCGATCGGCGAGCATCACACCCACCGGGACGTTCTGGGCCACCGCCGCCATCAGGGAGAGCTCCTGCTGGCGGCGGCCGAGCTCCTCCCAATCCACGCGGTCGGCCCCGAGGGCGCCGCGGATGTTGGAGCGGGCCCGCTCCAGTGCCCGGCGAACCGAATCGAGTTCGTCGCCCCCCTGGGCGCTCACCTCGCCCTCGAGGGTTCCCCGGTCCAGGTCCTCCGCGACGCTCCGCAGCCCCTCGATGCGCCGCCGGAGGTCCCTCCCGAGCCAGGCCCCGAGTCCCAGGACCAGGAGCAGCAGCGCGCCCGTGAGCAGGGCCACCCGGGTACGGGCGCGCTCGGCCCCCGTGACCGCCTGTCGGCCCGCGCTGCGGATCCCCGAGGTCAGGGCCTCGCCGAGGGCGGTGAGGCTGGCGGCCGCTTCCGCAGCGCGGAGGTCGAGCTCGGAGAGGATCTCCCGGGCCCGCTCCGGATCCCCCTCCGCGGCGGCGGCGGAGCGATCCGCGAGGTCGAGCGTCGTCCGCACTTCGGACATCACGGCCTCCACCTGGCGCCGGAGCTCGGCGTCCTCGGCGAGGTCCCCGAGGTCGTCGAACACTTCGGCGAGGGCGCGTCGATCGGCGGCGAGGGCGGCGCGTGCGGCCGCAGCCCGGCCCGGATCGGCGACGGCGGTGAGGGCCTGGGCCACCGTGCGGTGATGGAGGCGTTCCAGGAGGATCTGCTCGCCGAGAAGGGAGCTCCATTCCACCGCGGCCTGGACCTCGCGGCGAACCACGCCCACGCCGGCCACCGAGGCCGCCCCGATGGCGGTGGCCATGATCGCGAACACTGTTCCTGCGGCAGCCAGCTTGCGGCGAATGGTCAACCTCACGTCGCTCTCCCTCTCGCCGGTCCCCGCGAGATCCGGCGCGTCAGTCCTGCGGGGCTACGCCCCGGCGGCACCGTTTCCGGTCCGCTCCCCCGCCGCCGTCGCATCGGCCGGACGGCCCGCGTAGAGGAGGCGTTTGGAGTCCAGCACGACCCGCACGGCCCCGTCCACCAGTCCCAGCCCGCGGGCGAAGGCCGTCGACGCGGGGGCCGAGCTGCTGCGCGCTGCGGGTTGGATCTGGTCGGCGCGCATCTCGAGCACCTCGCTCACCGAGTCGACGAGCAGCCCGATCTCCTCGTCGTCCGTCCGGACCACGACGATGCAGCTCCGATCGCCGGGTTCCACCGGTGGCAGGCCGAGCCGCTGGCGCACATCCACCACCGGAATCACGGCGCCGCGGAGGTTGATGAGCCCGCGGATGAAGCTGGGGGTGGTGGGTACCGGGATGATCCGCTG
>JALSIO010000058.1 GCA_026989995.1 Myxococcales bacterium | reverse complement strand
GCGGCCCGCCGGCTCGGCCTCCACCGGCAGAGCCTGCAGCGGAAGCTGCGGAAGTTCCCGCCGCCGTAGGCTCCTGCGAGCGGCGGCGCCGGCGCCCCGCAGCCCCGCGCGCCGACGGGCGGGCCCGGGGCCGCTCAGAGCCCGGGCGGCTCCCACCTTCCGTCGGCGTCGGCATCCACGAAGATCGGGTTGGTGAAGGCGAAGGGGCGGAAGCCGGGGAGCAGCTCCGCGTACCGGCCCACGGCGGGCCCGTCCACCTCCACCGTGACCGCGCCGTCCTCGGGCAGGTGGAGCGGGAGCGACAGCACCTCACCGGCGCGGACCGGCACGCGGTGGACCTCGCGCCCGTTCACGTAGACCACCGCCGTCTCCACCGGGATCCACGACGCCGCGCGCACCTCCACCGCAAGGCGCCCGGCCCGACCGGTCGCCTGCCCCCCAGGCCCGGTGCCCTCGAGGTGGACGAAGAGCAGCGGTCCCGTCGTCCCGAAGCTCCGGCCCTTCCGGAGCGCCCCGAGAAACTCCGCGACGTCGAGCGACTCCGGGTCGTCCACGGGCACCGCCGCATAGGTGCGCGGCACCGCCAGCGGCTGGGACGCGGCGTGGGAATCGCTGTTGGCGGTGGCCGCACGGAAGACGCCCTGGCGCAGCAGCGCCATCCAGTCGTGCCAGACGGTCCGGTAGCGGTCGAGGCGCTTGCCGTTCAGCAGCTCGATCAGGTCGAAGTCGAGCGGCCGCACTCCCGAGGCCGGGTCCGCTTCGACGAGCGCCCGGTTCGGCTCCTCGTCGAGGGGGCGCCGGGGATCGAAGGGGCGTCCCCGATCGCCGAGGTGGCTCAGGTAGGCCTCCGGATCGAGGGTGTCGCCGTCGGCCCGGGGGTGGTTGAGCTGGATCAAGAGCGGCGCGGAGCGGCTGCGAAGCGCCGCGAGCACCTCGGAGAGCCGGCGGCCCTCGTGGGCAGGCACTCCGCCCCGGTGGGCCTCCGGGTCCCGGGGCAGCGGAAAGGCGTTCAGGTGGCCGATGGTGTGCGGTGCCGCCTCGCTCTCGACTTCCCCGCTCACCTCCGCGCCGGGAAGCGCCCGCAGGCCCCGGAGGCGACTCGCGCGCAGCACCGGCCCGTACTCGGTGATGTGGTCGTGGTCGCTCGCCACGAGGACTTCCGCCCCGGTGGCCGCGAACTCGCACAGGCGGTCGCCGAGGGGCACCGCCGAGTCCATGCTCGGCGCCGCGTGGACGTGGAGGTCGGCCGAGATCCAGCCGGGGCTCTCCACCTCGCGCACCGGGTCCGCGATCTCGAGCTCCCGCTCCTCTCCGGCGGCGAGCTCGATCGCGGCCTCGGTCACCGAGTACTCCGGTCCGCGGGTCGCGAGCACCCGGTAGCGGCCCGGGCGGAGGGGCACCCAGGCGGGATCGGCGGCCCGGCCGCAGAGCGCGAGCCCGCGCACCGGCGCCCGCCCCACCGACCGGCCGACGACCGTGAAGCCGAGACCGTCGCGCCCGAAGTCCGGATCCGGCGTCCCCTCCCGGCCGAGGAAGACGAGCCGCATGGGCCGATGGCGGGGCAGGCGGAGGCGCGCGTCCGGAGGCGGCGCGAGCTCGCCGAGATCCGCGCCCCCCGCGCCGACCCCGACGCGGCGTTCGAGCTCGCGGCCGGTGGGAGCCACCACCCGCACCCGGTAGTCCCCGGGCGGAAGCCGGAGCTCGAAGGCCCCGGCGGCTCCGGGCGCGAGCTCCGTGACCGGGGCGACCACGCGGCCGCCGGCGTCGAGGAGATCGAAGTGGAGCCTCGCTGCCGGATCGCCCACGCGACCCCGCACCGGGACGCCGCCGGCGAGCGCCTCGAAGAGGCCGTCGGTCACCGAGGCCACATCCGAGCGCCGCCCGAGGCGGATCTCCCGCTCGTAGACGAGCTCCTCGCCCTTCCGCAGGTCCATGAGGCGCGTCTGCAGCAGCCCCGGCAGTCCCAGGCGAAGCCCGCCTCCGAAGAAGAGGGGGCGCGTGAGCGCACCGAGAACCGACACCACGTCGTCGGAGAGCGCGATCCGGGGGAGCGGCTCCGGTTCGTGCCCCGGCCGGAGCCGCTCGGCGCCGAGAAAGCGGAAGCCGTAGGAGATGCCGGGCTCGATGCCGCGGGCGCCCACGAGGACGTGGAGGTCGCTCGCCTCGGAGGCGCGTGCCACCGCGAGGGAGCCGGCCCCGAAGAAGGGCCGATGGCGGAACCCCACCGAGTGGCGCAGGTCGGCCAGCCAGAGCCCGAAGGGGCGCAGGGTCCAGAAGTTCAGGAAGGCGTCGGCGAGGGCGAAGACGCGCGGCCCCTCGCCCACCCGCGAGAGCCTCGAGACGACGAGCAGACGCGCGGGATCGGTGCGGTCCACCCGGTAGGTCGTGACCAGCGCGAGCCCCCGCCCCTCCGAGAGCACCGAGACCTCCGCGGCGTCGGGCGAGACCGCGGTCCGGATCTCCCGGGGCGGGAGGACGCCGCCGCGGCTCGCGTTGACCAGGGGGCGGAAGAGGACGAGCTGGTCGTCCCCGCGTCCGCAGTGGCCGAGGTCCACGAGGGCGCCTCCGTGCACCGACAGCTCGTCCTCGTGCTCGGGCCCGGAGATCACCGCACAGAGCACGCCGTTTCCGAGCGCGTAGTCGCCTCGCCCCCCCACGGAATCCGGCCCGCCCGGAAGCCTCGCGGCGTCGAGCGGCGCGGAGAGGCGGAGCGCGAAGGGCGCCGCAGGCGCCTCCGTGCCGGCCCCGGCCGCCCCCGGCACGGCGAGGGCGAAGAAGGCACCCCCCATCCAGGCGATAAGGCCGCGGTGAACCCGTCGGAAGCCCCGCCGCGGTGCCGGCACGGGCGCCCGCCCCCGGCGGCGCCGGAGCCGGCCCGCCACCGCGTCACTCCGCCGCGTAACGGCGCACCTCGGCATCGTAGGCGGGGAAGCCCACGCGCTCCTTCAGCTCCTCGAAGGAGAGCCGGCCGGGAGCGGGCCGCCCGGCGGCGAGCGCTTCGAGCGCCTCCTCCATGGCGCGGGTCGCCGCCGAGAGCAGGGTGACCGGCCAGGCGGCGATCCGGTAGCCCATCTCCTCGAGCCGGCCGACCGGAGGGATCGGGGTGACGCCGTCCTCGACGAGGTTCACCAGCTTGGGACCGGGAACCTCCCGGGCCACCCGGCGGAGCTCCTCCTCGCTCGCCGGCGCCTCGACGAAGACCACGTCCGCGCCGAGGTCGGCGAAGGCACGGCCGCGCCAGATCGCCTCGTCGAGGCCATGGGTCGCGCGCGCGTCGGTCCGGGCGACGATCAGCGCCCCGGCGCCCTCGTCCCGCGCATCCACGGCGGCGCGGATCCGCGCGAGGGCCTCGGGCCGGGGAACCACGCCTTTGCCCTCGGTGTGGCCACAGCGCTTCGGAAAGACCTGGTCCTCGATCATCACGCCGGCGAAGCCGGCCCGGGCGTACTCGACCACCGTGCGCTTGACATGCGGAGCTCCACCGTGGCCGGTGTCTCCGTCTCCGATCACCGGAATCGAGACCGCCCCGCAGATGTCCCGCCCGGCATCCCGCATCTCGCCGAAGGAGATGAGTCCGGCGTCGGGCAGGGCCAGGCGCGCTGCGGCCACCGAGAAGCCGCTCATGAAGGTGAGCCGGAACCCGGCGCGTTCCACCAGGCGCGCGGAGAGCGCGTCGAAGCAGCAGGGCATGGGCACGAGCCCCGGCCCCGCGAGAATCTCGCGGAGCACCTCGGGACCGGCGCTCACGAGGGACCCACGCCCGAACGCGGCGCCGGCGGCTCCGCCGGCCTGAGCTCGACCGCCACGGCGCCCTCCGGAAGGCGCGTGCGCGGCAGCTCCTCGTCCACCCGGCGGCCACCGCGCTTCACGATGCGCGCGGGAACCCCGGCGACGGTGCAGCCGGCCGGCACGTCGCGCATGATCACGAAGGCGTTGGCGCCGATGCGGGCGTCGGATCCGACGGTGATGGGGCCGAGCAGGATCGCACCGGTCCCCACGTACACCCGATCGCCGAGCGTCGGGTGGCGCTTGCCGTGGAATTTCCCGGTTCCGCCGAGGGTCACGTTGTGGAAGAAGACGCAGTCGTCCCCGATCTCGGCGGTGGCTCCGATCACCACGCCCACACCGTGATCGATGAAAAAGCGGCGTCCGATGCGGGCCGCGGGGTGGATCTCGACGCCGCTCCACACCTTGGCCGCGAGCGCCACGAGGCCGGCGAGCAGCGGGAGCCCCGCCCGCGTGTGCAGCCAGTGGGCGATCCGGTACAGCCAGATCGCGTGCAGCGGGGTCGAAAGCAGCACGATCTCGAGGGCGCTTCCGGCGGCCGGGTCGTTGCGCCGGACCGCCTCCACGTCCTCCCGAAGCCGAGCCCACACGCGCCGCACCTCTCCTCCGCCACAGCCGCGCCGAGGCCACCGCCGCGGCTGCGCCACCGCCCGGGGGCACCCGCGCCGGGGCGAGGCTGCGAGGATAGCCGGTCCCGGTCGGGGCTCCGCCCGGAGCGCGGGTCGGAGGGACGTCGCGGGACGCGGGTGGAGGACCGGCCCCCTCAGCTGCCGCCGAGCTCCCGCACCACCTTGCGAAGCGCGGCGACCACGTCCTCCGCGTCCGCGTCGCCCATCCCGTGGAAGAGCGGCAGGCTGAGAAGCTCGCGGAAGGCACCCTCCGCCACCGGGCAGAGCCCCTCCCGAAGGCCGAAGCGGTCGCGGTAGTAGGGGTGGAGGTGGACGGGCAGGTAGTGGACGTTGGTGCCGATCCCCTCCGCCCGGAGCGCATCGTGCACGAGGTCGCGGTCTGCGCCGAGGACCTCGGCGATCACCCGGATCGGATAGAGGTGCCAGGCCGGCTCCGCTCCGTCGCGGACCACGGGCAGCCGGATTCCGGGCAGGTCCCGGAGGGCGCGGTCGTAGGTCGCGGCGAGTGCCCGGCGCCTCGCGAGGTTCCGGTCGAGGCGGCGGAGCTGGGACTGGGCGAGGGCGCAGGCGACATCCGAGAGCCGGCCGTTCACGCCGAGGGCGACCATCTCGTAGCGCCAGTCGCCGCGCTCCGCCCGGCGGCGCGGATCGCTGTCGATGCCGTGGCTGCGGTAGAGCCGGAGCCGCCGGGCGAGCTCGGGGTCGTCGGTGGTGGCGACGCCACCCTCCCCCGCGGCGAGGTGCTTGACCGGATGCAGGCTGTACACCGCGATGTCGGCGCGGCTTCCCACCGGCCGGCCGCCCAGCCTCGCCCCCGTCGCGTGGCAGGCGTCCTCCACGAGCGCGAGGCCCGCGCGGCGGGCGAGCGCCGCGAAGGCGTCGAGGTCCGCCGGATGTCCGGCGTAGTCCACGGGAAGCAGCACCCGCGTCCGGACTCCGATGGCGGCGGCGGCGGCGTCCGGATCGAGGCAGAGGGTGTCGTCGCAGACGTCGGCGAAGACCGGCCGCGCCCCATGTCGCAGTGCGGCGTTCGCGGTGGCACAGAAGGTGAGCGGGCTCGTGACCACCTCGTCGCCTGGCCCGAGACCGCAGGCGAAGAGCGCGGCTTCGAGCGCCGTGGTACCCGAGGAGAGTGCCACCGCAAAGCGCGCGCCCATGCGCTCCGCGAAGGCCTCCTCGAAGGCCTCCACCTGCGGGCCGGTGGTGAGCCACCCGGAACGGAGCACCTCCACCACCGCCGCCACGTCCTCGTCGAGGATCTCGGGTCGGGCGTAGGGAAGCCGCTCGCGGCGCACGGGCGGGCCGCCGCGCAGGGCGAGGCCCTTCGAGGCGGGTTTCACGCCCGCGCCCTTCCCGGGCGCCCGCGACGCCGGGCGAGCTCGAGCCCGCCGAGGAGGTCGGTCTGGCCGGAGGCCAGGTCGAGCGGGTCGCCCGCGAAGCCGAGCGCGTTGCCCCGGGGCCCCACCGCGGTGCCGGCCGGGAACCGTGCACCGTCCGGAGGAGCGAGAAACCGCACCTCGGGCAGCCCGGCGGCGGGCCAGGCACCGGGCAGCAGGGCCAGGAAGAGCCGGGCTTCGAAAACCCGCCGGACCAACACCCCCCTCCCGATTCCGAGCACCGCCCGGTGCGCGGCA
>JALSIO010000057.1 GCA_026989995.1 Myxococcales bacterium | reverse complement strand
CGCGTCCACGTAGCCGCGCACCGGAGCGCCGAGGGCATCGCGGGTGGCGGGGCTCCCCGGAAGCGCCACCCATCCGTTCGGCGGGAGCCGGTCCAGGATCCTCGGCGCGGCGAGGATCTCCTCGCGTGCGACGAGGCGGCCGTCCGGGCCCTCCGGCAGGATCCCCGCCTTGAAGGCGTCCGCCTCGGCCAGCACGAAGCGGCCTTCCACCCGGATTTCGGCGGTGACGTGGCGGGGAAGCTGCCAGATCCGCGCCTCGAGCCCGGCCGCCCGGGCGAGCGCCACCACGAGATCGGCGGCGTGCCCGCACCGGCCGCGCCCCCAGCAGAGCGTCACCACGGGTTCGGGGCGACGCCCGTCGGCCTCGAGGGGCTGGACCACGGGGTCGCGGTAGATCGCCGCCTGGACGAAGCGGATCAGCCGACGGGCGGCGTCCTCCTCTTCTCCCGCCCCGTCGACCAGCGAGGCGGCGAGCCGGCGGAGGTAGAGGTCCCCGCCGAGGGCACGGGCCATCCGGCGGGCCCGCTCCCTCTCGGCCCCGAGCTCGGAGCCCCACCAGCGGTTCGAGACCACCGGAGCCGGCACCCCCGCCACCAGCGGGCTCTCGCGCCGGGCGCGGCGGCTCCACCCGAGGTGCCGGTCGGCCGCCGCCGGCACGTCCAACCCGCCTTCCCGGTGGAAGACGGCCTCCCACACCGAGAGGGCACCCTCGAAGAAGGGCTCCGGGTACTTGGGCGCACAGGCCTCCCGGTGCCAGTCGCAGACCAGTCCCGCCTCCGGCGCCCACTGGAAGAGCGTGAATCCCGAGGCGGCGAGCCGCTGCGCGAGCTCCTCCGGCAGGTAGTTCTGGGCCCGGGTCTCCTCCCGCGGGCCCTCGGCCCCCTCCAGCATCGCCTCCACATCGCCGAGCAGGCGCACCTGGTATTCGGAGGGAAGGTGGCGGTCGACCCGCCCGAGCAGCTCCCGACCGCCGGGACTCCCCTCGAGGATGGCCCGGAAAATCGGACCCGTCCCGAGCGCGCGCCGCCACAGCCAGCGCCGGGTCCTGCCGGAGATACGGCGCCGCCAGGCCGCGAGATCCGCACCGAAGCCGGCCTCCCGGGCGCGGCGCCAGAAGGTGTTGTAGAGGGTCTCCGCCCCCGCCCTCCGCGCAGCCGCCCCGGGCCGTTCCCGCAACAGCTTGAGGCTGAATCCGTCCCCGTTCAGGCACAGGTACACCCGGCCGCCGGGCTCGAGGACGCGGTGGAACTCCGCGAGCGCCCGCTCGAGGTCGGCGAACATGATCACCCCGTAGCAGAACACCGCGTCGAAGGACCGGTCGGCGAAGGGGAGCGCTTCGATGCGGCCCGAGATGCATTCCACGTTCCGCATCCCGAGCTCGGCGGCGAGACGGCCCGCGACGCGGAGCCGCTCCGCGTTCGGGTCGAGGGCCGCGACGCGGCCGAAGCGCTCCGCGAGCGCCACCGACCACTGCCCCATGCCGCATCCCGCGTCGAGGACTGTCCTGCCCCGGAAGAGGAGCTGCTGCAGCCGGCTGCGGTAGTAGGAGAGGCCGGGCCCGAACTCCATCTGCACGAAGGTGTCGTCCGCCGGCACCCCGGCCCAGGCCGCGATGCGTTCGAGCGGCGGGAACTCCGTCGCCGCGCGCCTCACGCTTCGGGACCCTGCCAGCGGCACGGGAGTTCGAAGGCGACGTTCTGTGTGAGGCCCTCGCGCTGAACCACCACCGGCCAGGCCTTCCAGCGGAGATCGAAGAAATCGGCGTAGTTGTTGCACCGCAGGTCCGGAGCGACGCCCACGGTCGCGAAGTACCGGCCCGCTCCCACGAGCAGCATCGGAACCTCGACCCGAACCGTCTGCCACCCCTTGCGCAGGGGGATGGCGGCGCGCGATTCGCGCCCTTCCGGATCGAGGAAGGCGGAGCTGGCGGTCGAGAAGACGGTGCGGGCGTCCTCCGCCACGAACTGCAACGCGACGGCGACATCGGGTGCCTCGATGCTGCTCTCGAGATCGATCTCGAAGCGCACCGGGCGCCCGACGGTCAGGACCTCGAGCTCGCGACCGGAGGGCCCGACGACCCGGAAGTCGCGGATCAGGACCTCCCCCGTCCCCACCCGCTGCGGCGTCTCGCGGGCGAGCTGGGCGCGCATCTCCCGGTAGTCCCTCGCGAGACAGGCGAGCTCGTAGGCCTTGCACACCTCGTGCGCCGGCCCGTCCCGCAGCAGGCACCCCCTGTCGAAGTAGAGCACCCGCGAGCAGAAGCGCTCGATCATGGCGAGCGAATGGGAGACGAAGAGCACCGTGGCGCCGCTCGCACAGATCTCCTCGATGCGCTGGATGCAGCGGCTCACGAAGAGCTGGTCTCCGGCGGCGAGCGCCTCGTCCACGATCAGCACATCGGGGTCCACGCTGATGGCCACGGCAAAGGTGAGCCGGGCCCGCATTCCGCTCGAATAGGTCCGGAACGGGCGATCGATGAATTCCCCGATCCCGCTGAAGTCGATGATCCAGTCCTCGCGCGCGCGGACCTCGTCCGGCGTCATGCCGAGACAGAGCCCACCGAGAAAGATGTTCTCCCGGCCGGTGCGCTCATCGTGGAAGCCGGTGCCGAGCTCCAGGATCGCGGAGATCCGGCCGTCGATCGCGAACTCCCCCGTGGTGTGGTCGAGGGTTCCGGCCAGGATCTTGAGCAGCGTGCTCTTTCCCGCGCCGTTCGGTCCGATGACGCCGACGACCTCTCCGCGCTCGACGTCGAAGGAGACGTCCCGCAGGGCCCAGAAGTCCCGGTGCCGCTTGCGGCGGGTGATCATCTCGACGAGCAGGTCCATCGGGCGGTCGTAGACCGGGTAGGCCTTGCCGAGCCCGCGCACGGAAATGGCCTGCCGGCCGCTCAAAGCACGTTCCCCAGGTGCACCTTGAGGCGGGAGAAGAGCGTGCTCCCCGCCGCCAGGGCCGCGAGGCAGAGGGTGGGGAAGACGACCCACGCGTACGGGTGCTCGATCCTCCCGAAGTAGAGCGCATCCTGGAAGCACCAGACCATGTAGCTGAAGGGATTCAGGTACAGCAGCGGCCGGAAGAGTTCGGGCACCATGTCCGGAAGGTAGAAGGCCGGCATGAGGTAGACCCCGACCACGGTGAAGGCCTGGACCAGGTCCTTCAGGTCCCGGAGGTAGGCTCCCACCGCCGCCAGCGCCATCGCGACGCCGACCAGGCCGACGCCCAGCGAAGCGGCCAGAAGCGGCACCGCGAGCCAGGTCCAGGGAACCGCACCGAGGCCGAGCCCGCAGTAGACGAGCAGACCCGCGAGCGAGACCCCGAGCGGGAGCAGGGCGGCGAGAACCCCCTTCACGGGAAGGATCTCGATGGGGAAGACGACCTGTTTGACGAGGTTGGCCTGGGAGACGAGGGCCGTGGTCCCCCGGGTCAGCGCTTCCTGGGTGGCGAGCCAGGGGATCAGCCCCGAGAGGAGGTACACGGGATAGTTGAGCGGCAGGCCGTCCAGCCTCTCCAGCTTGACCTTGAACACGAAGGCAAAAACGAATAGGTATACGCCCATCAGGAGCAGGGGGTGGCCCAGCGCCCAGACCACGCCCATCGCCTGCCCGGCATAGCGGTCGGCGACCTCGCGGCGGGCGAGCTCCCAGGCCAGGCGCCGGTGGTGGATCACGAGCGCAGCGAGTTCGCGCATGACCGGCTGGGGACACCTCTCGGAGGGCAAGCATTGCGAATCTCCCGATTGGGACGCAAACCGCCCGGGGCCGGGCCGGGGCGCGAAGCGCCGCCGCTCCGGGTCCTCCACTGCCCGACCAACATCGGTGGCCATCCGGCCGGCCTCGCAGCGGCCGAGCGCGAGCTCGGCGTCGCGAGCCGGGCCGTGGTCTTCCGCAGGAGCCCGTTCGGATTTCCGGCCGACGAGGTCCTCGCCGAGGATGGAGTTTCTCCGCTGCATTTCGAGCTGCGGCGGTGGAAGCTCCTCGTCGCGGCGCTCCTCGCCCACGACGTCGTTCACTTCAACTTCGGCCGGACCATCCTACCGAGCCCGATCTCGCTCGCCACCTTGAGCGAGCAGGGGTATCCGGCTGCCGTCCGCGCGGCCTACACGGCCTACGCGAAGGCCCTCGAGTTCCGGGATCTCCCGCTCCTGCGCGCCGCGGGCCGGGTCCTCGCCGTGACCTTCCAGGGCGACGATGCGCGGCAGGGAGACGTCTGCCGTGCGCTCTACGAAATCGAGCCTTCGCGAGAGGCCGGCTACTACAGCGCCGAGTCCGACGCCGCGGCCCGCCGGCGGATCCGGAGCTTCGACCGCCACGCCGACCTGATCTACACCGTCAACCCCGATCTGCTCCGGGTCCTGCCCGCGCGGGCCCGGTTCCTGCCCTATGCGCACGTCGATCCGCGCCGCTGGGCCGAGGTGGGGGTCTCGCGCGAGGCGGCTCCCCCGCTGCTGGTCCACGCGCCCACCGATCGCGGCGTCAAGGGGACCCGCTTCGTCCTCGCGGCCGTGGAGCGGCTGCGCGCTGCAGGCGTGAAGTTCCGGTTCCGCCTGGTGGAGGGCCTGAGCCACGAAGAGGCCCGAAAGGTGTACGAGGCAGCCGACCTCGTGGTGGATCAGCTCCTCGTCGGCTGGTACGGGGGCCTCGCCGTGGAGGCCATGGCCCTCGGCAAGCCGGTCATCGCCTACCTCCGCGACGAGGACCTCGGTCGCCTCCCGCCCGGGATGGCGGCGGAGCTCCCCATCCTTCGCGCGACGCCGGATCGCATCGAGGGGGTGCTCCGCCGATGGCTCACGGCGCCGGCCGACGAACTGCGGGCCGCGGGGCGCGCCTCGCGCCGCTTCACCGAGCGATGGCACGATCCCCGTCGCATCGCCGCCGAGGTCGTCCGGGACTACGCCGAGGCCCTCGGCCGCCGGGGGAAGCTCGCCCGCTCAGCGCGCGAGCTGCCTCGCGGCTGAGCCCTGGACCCAGCCCGCCTCGCTGGCCCCGCCGCGGGCCACGGGCACGAGCTGCCGGCCGTCGAGCACCTGGATCCAGCCGCGCCCGGCCGCGCCGAGCTCCACCAGGATTTCCGAAGTGCCGTCGCCGTCCACGTCGCCCACCGCGGGGCGCGTGGACCCGTCGGCCTGGTGGTAGCCCTCCCAGCCCGACTGGATCCACCCGGGCCCCATCGGAGCGAGCCCCCCGCGCATGTCGTCGAACACCAGAAGCTGGCTCCAGCCGCCCGAACCGAGGCCGAGCACGATCTCGTCGACGCCGTCGCCGTCGAGGTCGCCCACCGCGGGGCGGGTCTCGCCGTTCGCCGCGTTGTACCCGGCGAGGTCGACGCGGAACCAGCTCTGCTCGTCCCGGTCCGCGAACTCGCTCGCCGCGTCGTCGAGCACGACGAAGTAGCCGTTGCCCCCCCGGCCGAGACCGACGACGACCTCGTCACGCCCGTCCCCGTCCACGTCCCCGAGGGTGGGTCGGGTCTCGCCGTTGCGCGCGTTGTACCAGGGCCAGTCGAACTGGAACCAGTGCGAGCCCGAGCTGAGCGCCAGAGGCCGGAATCCCAGGGCGGCGTCCTCGTAGGCGAGCATCCATCCGCGCGATCCGCCGGCGAGGCCCACCACGATCTCCTCGCGACCGTCGCCGTCGACGTCGCCGCAGGAAGGACGCGTGGCGCCGATGTTGCGGTTGTACCAGTCCCAGTCGACCTGGATCCAGTCGAGGGCCCCGTAGCCCTCCTCCGGGCCCTGCCGGATCGCGATCAGGCCCTGCCCCCCGCTGCCGAAGCCGATCGCGTACTCGGGGGTCCCGTCGCCGTCCACGTCGCAGGAGGCCGACGAGAGCGCGGCCAGGGAGGCCGTGTCCGTTCCGGCCGGCACCGCCAGGGGACTCTCGGCCAGCGGGGTTCCGTCGAGTGCGTAGGCGACGAGGACGTCCCGGGCCGCATCGATTCCGAACGAGGCCACCCGGACCGCCGCGGCCGGCGTGCCGTCCGGCCCGCCCGAGCCATCCTCGGATCCCGAGCCGACCTCGCCACCGGTGGATCCCGGATCCGACCCACCCGTGCTCCCGGTGTCCGAGCCCGGATCGCCGCTTCCGG
>JALSIO010000056.1 GCA_026989995.1 Myxococcales bacterium | reverse complement strand
GGGCGCATCGGACTGGGATCCTCCCGCCCCTGAGCGCAGGGTCCGGGTCTCGGCCCGAGGGGCGCCGACCGGGCCGGTGCCCCGTCAGACTCGACTCGGGAGCGGCTGGGTTGCGGGCCGGGGGCGCGGGGGGAGCGGGCGTTCCGCCGGTCTTCCCGGGGTGAGGGAGAGGACCTCGCCGTCGTGCTCGATCTCGAGCTGCCCGCCGGTGAGAAGCCGGTAGCGGACCACCCCCTCGGCGAGCTCCACCTCGAGTTGCTCGCCGTGGGCCCGGAGCCGGAAGCGGAGTCCCCGCCACCCCGACGGCAGCGCCGGCCGGAAGCGCAACCTCCCGTCCCGGTCCCGAAGGCCCGCGAAGCCGTAGACGAGCGCCATCCAGGTTCCGGCGAGCGACGCGATGTGCAGTCCGTCCCGGACGTTTCCCCCGATGTCGCCGAGGTCCATCACCGCGGCGTCGGCGAAGTAGCGGTAGGCGCGCTCGTCGTAGCCGAGCTCACAGGCCATGATGCTCTGGATGCAGCTCGAGAGCGAAGAATCGCCCGTGGTGAGCGGGTCGTAGGTGTCGAAGATCCGCCGCTTCTCGTCCTCGGTGAAGCGATCTCCGAGCAAGAAGGTGGCCATCACCAGGTCCGCCTGCTTGATGACCTGGTGGCGGTAGATCACGAGCGGGTGGTAGTGGAGAAGCAGCGGGTAGTGCTCCGGTGGCGTCGCATCGAAGTCCCACGGTTCGCGTTCGAGGAATCCGTCGTCCTGGAGGTGGATACCCGTCTTCTCGTCGTAGGGGATGTACATCGCCTCGGCCGCCCTCCGCCACCGCTCCGGTTCGCCCTCCTGGAGGTGGGTCGCCCGCCGCAGCTGGCGGTATGCCGCCGGGGCGTGCTCGGCCAGGAGCTCGACCAGCCGCACCGCCGTGAGCAGGTTCTCCCGGGCCATGAGGTTGGTATAGGCGTTGTTGTCGACGATGGTGTTGTACTCGTCGGGGCCGGTCACCCCATTGATGCAGAAGCGACCGCCCCTGCGGTCGGAGTAGAAGCCGAGGTCCTCCCACAGGCGCGCCGTCTCGACCGCGATCTCCGGCAGCTCCCGGGTGAGCAGGGCGAGGTCGTCGGTGAGGGCGGTATGGCGGGCGAGGGCGTAGACCACGTCGGCGTCGATGTGGTACTGGGCCGTACTGGTCGCGAAATTGGCCGAGGCTTCCCGCCCGTCGATGGTGCGCCACGGAAAGAGGGCGCCGCGCTGGCCCACCTCACGGGCCCGCTCGCGGGCGAGGTCGAGCCCTTCGTAGCGCCTGCGGAGGATGCTGCGGGCGACGCGGGGAAGGGTGTAGGTGAGGAAGGGCACCACGTACATCTCGGCGTCCCAGAAGTAGTGCCCGTCGTAGCCGGATCCGGAAAGGCCCTTGGCCGGAACGCCGAAGCCCTCGGTCCGGGCGGTGGCCTGCAGGATGTGGAAGAGGGCGAAGCGCACCGCCTGCTGGGCCTCGGGCTCGCCCTCGATCCGGACGTCGGCGGCATCGAAGAAGTCGACGACGTGCCTCCGCTGGGCTTCGAGGAGGCTCTCGGGGCCCTCCCGAAGCGCACGGTCGAGGGTGCGGTGGGTCCGGAAGCGGAGCTCGCCGGGATCGGCGCCGGCCTCGTGGTGGTAGCTCAGCAGCTTGTCGACGCGGAGCGACTGCCCTCGCCGGAGTGCCGCGTGCACCACGACGCGACCCCGGTCCTCCTCCACCTCCGCCTCCTCGACCTCGGTCCTCGCGTCGCATTCGATCCGGTGGTCCATGGCGCAGGAGAGGGGAAGCCCGCTCGAGCGGGTCTCGAACTCGAGGAGCAGGCGGAGGTTGCGGGCGCGCTGGGCGGTGGCCCGGAGGACGTCCGGCCCGAGGCGGCGGCCCCGGCGGGGATCCGGCCACGGGGGCCTTTGGCGGGCCTCGAGGGAGGCGGCCCGTGCCGCCGGCGTCAGCAGCTCCGAGGAGAGGGTGACGTCGGCCTCTCCCCGGCACACCTCCACCTCGTAGAAGATCCCCGCGAGGTGCCGGTCGTCGAGGGAGACGAGCCGGGTGGAGCGGACCTCGAACTCCTTGCCCGCGCCCGTCTCGAAACGGACCCGCCGAAGGAGCACCCCGGCGCGAAAGTCGAGGCGCCGCTCGAAGGCGAGGATGCGCGTGCGGTGGAGCTGGAAGGGTTCGTCGTCCACGTAGAGGCGGAGCACGGTGCCATCCGGGACCGGCACCATGCTCTGGCCGGTGCGGGGCAGTCCGAAGGCCTCTTCGCCGTACGGGATGGGCCAGGTCTCGTAGAATCCGTTCAGGAAGGTGGCGGCCTCGAAGGCGGGAACTCCCTCCTCGGGGGTCGCCCGGATCCCGAGGTAGCCGTTCGCAAGACAGAAAAGGGTCTCCGTCTGCGGCAGGTAGTGCGGGGAGAAGGCGGCCTCCACCAGCGACCATTCGTCGACGGGGTAGGTCTCCTCGGGCAGGGTGAGCCGCCGCCGCCGGCTCACCACCTCGCGGAGGCACGGACAGGTGGGCGGGCAGCTTCCGGGCTCCGCGCAGCCGGTCACGGAACGAGCTCCCCGAGGTCCCCGACCACGAGGTCCGCGCCCGCGGCCCGCAACGCCTCCGGCGCGGCCCGCCGGGCCACGCCGATCACCAGGCCGAAGCCCCCGGCCCGGCCGGCCTCGACACCGGCCAGGGCGTCCTCGGCCACGAACGCCCGGCCGGGCTCCACGGCGAGGCGCGCTGCGGCGTGCAGGAACGTGTCCGGCGCGGGCTTGCCCGGCAGACCCAGGCGGTCGATCAGGTGCCCGTCGACCCGGGCGTCGAAGAGCTCGAGGAGCGAGGCGGCGCGGAGGATCTCCTCGGCGTGGTGGCTCGAGGAGACCACCGCCGTGCGCAGGCCCTTGGCGCGGACGTAGCGCAGGAAACGCACCGATCCCTCGAAGACCTGCACGCCCTCCTTCCGAAGGGCCTCGGAGAAGAGCGCGTCCTTCCGGCGGGCCACCTCTTCGAGGTCCCGGCGCACTTCGGGCAGGGTCGGGTCGAGTCCCCGCGCAGCCGCGAAGTCGCGCGCGCCGTCGATCCGCGGTTTTCCGTCGATGTGCCGCAGGTAGTCCTCGAGCGGGTCGAAGGCCCGGAGCCTTCGCCCGGTTCGCGCGGACCACCGGGCGAGAAAGTCGTCGAGCGCGCGCTTCCAGCAGCGCGCGTGGAGCGAGGCGGTGTCGGTGATGACGCCGTCGAGGTCGAGCAGCGCCGCCGCGAAGCCGCGGGGGTCGAAGCCGCGCTCCGCCCGCGCCCCCGCCGCCGTTCGAGCGCCTGCTGTGGCCCGCGTTCCTGTCGCAGCCTGCACCCCCGCCGCGGTCCGTGCCCGCCTGGGGGCCCACGCCGCATCGCCGGTGCCCGGAGCGCCCGTCACCGGCCGCGATCCTCGAAGACCGCGGGCCACGACCAGTCGTGGACCCAGGGAGGGTCCTCGCCGTGCTCCCGGATGTACTCCGCGTGGTCGATCAGCCGGTCACGCATCTCCTGTTTCAGGTACGCGGCCCGTGCGCCCAGCCCCGGGACCCGGTCGATCACGTCCATCACCAGGTGGAAGCGGTCGATGTCGTTTCGCACGGCCATGTCGAAGGGGGTCGTGGTGGTCCCCTCCTCCTTGTAGCCCCGCACGTGCAGGTTCGGGTGGCCGTGGCGGCGGTAGGTCAGCCGGTGGATCAGCCAGGGGTAGCCGTGGAAGGCGAAGAGGATGGGGCGGTCGGTGGTGAACAGCGTGTCGAAGTCGCGGTCGTCGAGGCCGTGGGGGTGCTCGCTCCGGGGCTGCAGCGTCATCAGGTCCACCACGTTGACCACCCGGACCCGCAGCTGCGGAAGCGACTCCCGGAGCAGGGCGGCCGCGGCCAGGGTTTCGAGGGTGGGCACGTCCCCGGCGCAGGCGAGGACGACGTCGGGCTCGCCGTCCCGGTCGTTGCTGGCGAACTCCAGGATTCCGAGGCCAGCCTCGCAGTGCCGGATGGCTCCGCGGAGGTCGAAGATCTGGGGGTGGGGCTGCTTGCCGGCCACGATCACGTTCACGAAGTCGCGCGAGCGCAGGCACTTGTCGGCGATCACGAGGAGCGTATTGGCGTCGGGCGGGAGGTAGACGCGGATGATGTCGGCCTTCTTGTTCACCACGACATCCAGGAAGCCCGGGTCCTGATGGGAGAATCCGTTGTGGTCCTGGCGCCAGACGTGCGAGGTCAGGAGGTAGTTGAGCGAGGCGATGGGTCGGCGCCACGGCACCTCGCGGCTCACCTTCAGCCACTTGGCGTGCTGGTTGAACATGGAGTCCACGATATGGACGAACGCCTCGTAGCAGGAGAAGAAGCCGTGACGCCCGGTGAGCAGGTAGCCCTCGAGCCATCCCTGGCAGAGGTGTTCCGAGAGAACCTCCATCACGCGCCCGTCCGGCGAGAGGTGCTCGTCCACCGGGAGGCTCGGCCCGAGGAAGACCTTGTCCGTGGCCTCGAAGACCGCGTCGAGCCGGTTCGAGGCGGTCTCGTCGGGGCCGAAGAGCCGGAAGTTCCGGGCCTCCCGGTTCTCGACGAAGACGTCGCGGAGGAAGCGACCGAGCACGCGCGTGGCCTCGGCGGTCACCCGCCCGGGCTCGGGCACCGCCACGGCGTGTTCCCGGAAGTCCGGAAGCCTGAGCGGGTGGAGCAGGGTGCCGCCGTTGGCGTAGGGGGTGGATCCCATCCGGCGGGGACCCTGGGGCGCGAGCGCGGTGATCTCGCGGATCGGCCGGCCGGCCGCGTCGAAGAGCTCCTCGGGCCCGTAGCTCCGGAGCCACTTTTCGAGGAGCTCGAGGTGTTCGGGCTTTTCCCGGAGGTGCGCGAGGGGCACCTGATGGGACCGCCACGTCCCTGCCACCGGGAGCCCGTCGACCTCCCGCGGACCGGTCCACCCCTTGGGCGTTCGCAGGACGAGCAGGGGCCACGCGGGGGGCTCCTCGGTGCCTGCGTCCCGGGCGCGTGTCTGGATGCCCGCGATCTCGTCGAAGCAGGCGTCGAGGGCATCCGCCAGGGCGGGGTGGACGCGGGCCGGGTCGTCGCCCTCCACGAATCGGGGCGCGTATCCGTAGCCCCGGAAGAGCGCTTCGAGCGCGGTGTCGTCCATCCGCGCCAGAAGCGTGGGGTTGGCGATCTTCCACCCGTTCAGGTGCAGGACGGGCAGGACGGCACCGTCGCGGGCCGGGTTGAGGAAGCGGATCGAGTGCCAGCTCGTGGCCAGCGGCCCCGTCTCCGCCTCCCCGTCGCCCACCACGCACACGGCCACGAGCCTGGGGTGGTCGAAGACCGCACCGAAGGCGTGGGCCAGGGAGTAGCCGAGCTCGCCCCCCTCGTGGATGGACCCGGGCGTCTCGGGCCCCGTATGGCTCGAGACGCCACCCGGAAAGGAGAAGCGGCGGAAGAGCCGCCGCATGCCGGACTCGTCGCGGGAGACCTCGGGGTAGAGCTCGCTGTACGTTCCCTCGAGCCAGGTGTTGGCGATCATGGCGGGCCCGCCGTGCCCCGGCCCGGTCACGAACAGGAGCTCGAGGTCCCGGTCCCGGATGAGGCGGTTCAGGTGGGCGTAGACGAGGTTCAGGCCGGGGGTGGTTCCGAAGTGCCCGAGCAGGCGCGGTTTGACGTGGTCGAGGGCGAGGGGCTCCCTGAGGAGCGGGTTCTCGAGCAGGTAGATCTGCCCCACGGAGAGGTAGTTGGCGGCGCGCCACCAGAGGTGGATCCGTTCGAGGACGTCGTGGGGGGCGGCGGGCATGCGAGCTCCTGAAGCACCTCGGCGCGCACGCGCCGGCGAGCTTTCGGGGTGGGGGGACGGGCGGCCG
The DNA here is from genome assembly GCA_026989995.1 of Myxococcales bacterium. Taxonomy (GTDB): domain Bacteria; phylum Myxococcota_A; class UBA9160; order UBA9160; family JALSIO01; genus JALSIO01. Next base: position 346 of record JALSIO010000056.1, on the reverse strand, counting down.
GAGGGCGTCGTACCCTCGGCCCTGCGCGTCGAGCATAGGCGAGCGGGCGGGCGGGCGGCCACCGCCTGCCGGTCGACGGCGGTCCTGATGGCGGCGCTCGCGCTCGGATGCGCCGCGTCCTCGTCCGTTCCGGTTGCCGCGGAGCCGGGATGCGACGCATCCTGCCAGGCGGAGCGGCTGTGCCGCGCCCGCCGCGGGGCGCTGCCTCCGCGGCCCTTCTCCACCGACGGCTGCTCGTTCTTTCCCGACGACGGCTGGCGGGCCTGCTGCGAGCGCCACGACATGGACTACTGGTGCGGCGGATCGCTCCTCGAGCGGCTGCGGTCGGATCTCGCCCTCGCCCGCT
>JALSIO010000055.1 GCA_026989995.1 Myxococcales bacterium | reverse complement strand
CTTCCGTCTCACGCTCTCCAACGTCTTCCACGCCGGCGACGGAAACCTCCATCCCAACATCTCCTTCGACCGGCGCGATCCGGACGAGCTCGCCCGCGTGCTCGCGGCGGGGGAGGAGATCCTGCGGGTCTGCGTGGAGGCCGGCGGCGTGATCACCGGCGAGCACGGCATCGGGGTGGAGAAGCGGGATTTCATGGGCCTCGTCTTCTCCGATGACGACCTCGAGGCCATGCACCGGCTCCGCCGGGCCTTCGACCCGGAGGGCGTCTGCAACCCCGCGAAGGTGCTCCCGACCCCGCGCTTCTGTGCCGAGGCCAATCCGAAGGCGCGCGGCTACGACCGCGTGCCGCTCGGCTGACCGTGGGCGACGGCCTCGAGCAGCTCCGGGCCCGACTCGGTCCGGAGATGGTTCGGCTCCACGCCCCGCTCGCCCTCGAGGGCTTCGAGGTCGCCGCCACGGTCGAGCCCCCGGACGAGGCAGCGCTCGCCGCGGCGCTCCGGGAGCTCGCCGGCCTCGGGCTCGCGACCCTGGTGCTCGGCGGTGGGTCACGCGTCACACTCGGGCGTCCCCCGGAGCGGCTCGACGTGGTGCTCCGCACGGCACGCCTCGCGGGCATTCCGGAGCTCGACGCCGAGGAGGGCGTGGCGCGCGTGCGCGCCGGCACCCCGCTCGTCGAGCTCGCCGGCGCCGCGCGGCGGGAGGGGCTCGAAGTTCCCCTCGAGGGCCCGGAACCGGGCTCGACGGTGGGCGGAGCGCTGGCGGCGGGCGGCACGGGCCCGCGACTCCTCTCGACCGGGCCCCCGCGACGGTGGGTGCTGGGGATCACCGCCGTGCTCGGCGATGGTCTCGTGGCGCGCTGCGGGGCGCGGGTGGTCAAGAACGTGACCGGCTACGACCTGGCACGGCTCTACCAGGGCTCGCTCGGGACCCTGGCGGTGGTCGCGGAGGCCTGGATCCGCCTGCGCGCGCTTCCGGAGCTGCGGATCGGGCTGCGGGGGCTGGCCAGGGATGTGGAGGGGGCGCTGTCGCTCGCCGCCCTGCTGGCGCGTCGGCCGTCGGCCCGGGTGGCGGCGGTGTGCGCCGGGGGGAGCGGACCGCCCGAGCTGCTCGCCGAGCTGGCCGGGGACGCGGTGGTGGTGGAGGCGGACCGCCGCTGGCTGGAGGAGCAGCTCCCCGGACTCGCACCCGATCCCGAGGTGGTGCAGGCGTGCTGGCTCGAAGCGCACGGGCCCGGCCCGGGGGAGGGCGCCGGCACCGGTCGGGAGCCGGCGGGGGCGCCGGGCGGGGAGCCCGCGCCCCTGCGCCTGCGCGGCGTGGTGCGCACCAGCCGGGTGGGCGAGCTGGTCCGCGCGCTCCTGGCCCGCGGGGCGCGGCTTCGGGCGCATCCGGGTACCGGGGTCATCGACGCCGCGCTCCGGGTGCCGGAGGAGGCGGCGGCGCGGGCGGCGGTCGGTGAGCTCCGGCGCCTCGCGCGGCAGGCCGGGGGGAGCCTCCGGCTGGAGTCCGGCCCCGCCGATCTCCGGCGGAGCCTCGATGTCCTGGGGGTGCCCGCGGAGGTCCTCGACCTGATGCGCGCCGTGAAGCGCCGCTTCGATCCCCACCGCGTGCTCGCGCCCGGCCGGATCGCGGAGGGGCTCTAGGCCGTGCGCGGTCCGGACGACCCCCGTGGAGGGCGCCGGCAGGAGATCCTCCGCCGGGCGCTCGACTGCGTGCACTGCGGTCTGTGCCTGCCCGCGTGTCCGACCTACCTCGAGACGGGTCGGGAGAGCTCGTCGCCGCGTGGACGGATCCATCTCATGCGCGCCTTCGCGGAGGGCCGGATCGCGGGGGAGGGCGTGCTCGCCGAGGAGGCCTTCCTCTGTCTCGACTGCCGGGCCTGCGAGACGGCCTGTCCGTCCGGGGTGTCCTACGGCGCGCTGGTCGAGCACGTGCGGGCCGAGCTGCGGGAGCGGGGCGCGCTCCGGGGTCGCGCCTCCCGCCTCGAGCTTCTCGCGCTGCGGGGGGTGCTGGCGCGCCCGGCCCGGCTGCGCGCCGCGCTCTCGGGGCTCCGCCTCCTCCAACGGCTCGGGATCGACACCTGGCTCACGCGCCGCCTGCCCCGATCCCTGGCCGGGGTGCTGGAGCGGGCGCCGCGCGTGCCCCCCGGCCGCGAGCGCCGGCCCCTTCCCCGGCGCATCTCCGCCGGGGGCGTTCCGCGCGGGCGGGTGGCCTACTTCCGGGGATGCGTCATGCCCGAGCTGTTCGGGCGGGTGGGCCGGGCCACGGTGACCCTGCTCGCCCGGCAGGGCTTCGAGGTGTGGGTGCCGCCGGGGCAGGTCTGTTGCGGCGCGCTCCACGCCCACGCCGGGGACGAGGTCTTCGCGCGTCGGCTCCTCGCGGCGAACCTCGAGGCCTTCGGGGGCGAGGTGGACGCCGTCGTGGTCGATTCCGCGGGCTGCGGCGCCATGCTCCGGGAGGCACCCCGGCTGCTCGGCGGCGCCGCCGAGGGGCTGGCCCGGCGGGTGCGCGACCCGCTCGAGCTTCTCGACGAGGCGGGCCTGCGGCCCCTGCCGGGCCGCTTCGAGGCACGGGTCGCCTACGACGATCCCTGCCACCTCGTGCACGCGAGCAAGGTCGCAGCGGCTCCCCGTCGACTCCTGGCCGGGGTGCCGGGACTCGAGCTGGTGGACCACCGGGATCCCGGCGCCTGCTGCGGTGCCGCGGGCACCTACGCGCTCACCCACCCGGAGATGTCCGACCGGGTGCTCGCCCGGAAGCTCGATGCGCTCTGCGAGGTGGATCCCGACGTGGTGGCCAGCGGGAATCCCGGCTGCCTGATGCAGCTCGAGCGGGGCTTCCGCCAGCGGGGCCTCGCGGTGCGCGTGCTCCACCCGGTCGAGATCCTGGCTGCGGCGGCCGGTCCCGCCGCGCGGCCGGGCCCGGCCTAGCGGTAGAGCACCGCGTCCGGTGAGGGGCGGGGCATGCGAACCCGCGGAAAGGCGCCGAGACTGAGCGTCGAGAGCGAGCCCTGCACCACGAGGTCGACCGGCAGGATGGACTCCCGCCCGCGGACGAGTCCGTACTTCTCCCGCATGCCGAGGAAGGCGTAGCCGGAGCGGGCCTGGGGACGGGGGTCGGGGCGGTCGGCGAGGCCGAGGCGCGCCCGCTCGAAGAACCGGTCGCGGTCCGCATCGATCTCGTGCTCGTAGTCCGGGTCGACGAGCGCGTTGCGCAGCGAGGTCTCCTCGAGAAGGGCCGCCACCCGGGCCAGGCGCTCCTCGGAGATCCGCACCACCCGGAGTTCGGGCTCGTCGTCGTCTCCGCCGGCGGCGAGCAGGGCGATCTCCACGAGCCGGCCGCCGAGGAGCGTGACGCCCCGCGGATGGAGCTCGCCGTTGCTCGGCTCCCCGTCGACGAGGCCGGGGGCAAGCGCGAGCCCCCCGGGCCCGGCGAGCGCCGGGTTCTCGCGCAGGAACTGCCGGGAGATCCGCACGTGCATCGGGGTGGCCTCGGAGGCGAGCTCGCGGAGCTCGCGCGCGGCTTCCCGTCCGGCAGGGGTGTCCCCGAGCCACGAGGCCGCCTCCCGGAGCAGCCCGGCCCGGAGGTCGAGGCGGCGCTGTCGGCGGGCGGCGGTGAGGATCTGCTCGGCTGCATCCTCCCGCACTTCGCGCAGGGTCTCGCGGTCGGCGCCGGGATCGTCCTCGAGCAGGCGCAGCGCGGCGACGTGGTTGCCGGCCCGCCGCTCGTGGTCGACGAGCCAGCCGCGCACCTCGGGGGCGTACTCGCCCCCGGGATGCCGCGCGAGGTAGCGGCGGGCGTAGGCGGCCGGGCGCCGCCCGAAGGGCCACGGGTTCATCCACGGGTAGGCGAGCAGCCGGTTCGGGATCGAGAGCAGGGCCTCCAGGAAGGTCGGCACCTCGACCAGGTACTCGAGGCTCCGGGGGAGATCGCGGTGGCGCGGCCCGCGGAAGAGCGGGCCGAGCAGGAGCCAGCCGCCCCGGGCGCGCCGGTCCGCGGCCCGGGCCACCCGGAACGCCCAGTAGGGGTTCTGTTCGGGGTTGGCGGCGAGGGCCCGGGCGTGTAGCGCCATGTTGGCCTCGGCCGGATCCCGCTCGGCGAGCTCCTCGAGGATCCGCCACATCCGGTCCTCCCGGCCGGCCTCGCCCGCCTCGGTGGCGAGCACGAAGCGCAGCTCGTCGGCGAGCTCGCCCCGGGGCTCGGCGGCGAGCCAGGCTTCCGCCTCCTCCGACACCGGCTCCCCGAGGAGCAGCTTTCGGGTCATGGTGGCCACCCGGGGATCTGCGAAGGCAGTGGAGTCGGGGGCCGCCTCGAGGGCTCGCGCCCGGGCCCGGCGCTCCGCCTCGAGGCGGGTCGACGCGTGCTCGCGCAAGGACGCCGCCTCCGGGTCCCCCGGCCGGTAGCGAAGCGCACGGTCGGCGTTGACGAGGGCCACCCGCGCGTCCCCCCGCTCGAGGGCACGGCGCGCCGACCGAACCGCGCGGTCCCGGCGCATGGTGTTCCACCGCTCCTGGGCCCGCTCCACCCTCCCGACCACCTCGACGGCCTCGGGGGCTTCCGGGTGCTCCTCGATGAATCGCTTCCACTCCGCGAGCGCCTGCCGCTCGAAGAGGGTGAGCGCCTCCTCCTGGTGACGGGCGAGGGCGATCTTGAGGATGGCCTGCGCCACGCCGACGGAGGCCGCCACCCCGGAGGTGACCGCCCGGCTCGCCGGCGCCACCAGCGCGTTGAAGATCCCGCCGTAGCGCTGGATCCAGGCGGCCCGCTCCCGCTCCCGGGCCACCACCAGCGGATCCTCCGCGGTCTCGACCTCGAGGCGACGTCGCAGGCGCGGGGGAAGGCGTCCCGCCTCCTCCTCGAGCAGGGCGCGCGAGGCCTGCCGGTAGAGGTGGGCATCGTCGAGGGTGGTGTGGAGGAGGTCGCGGGCGTAGGGCGCGAGGCCGGTCGGGGGGAGTCCGTCCTCCTCCCGGACGGAGTCGATGTCCTCGAGGCGCAGGAGCGCCAGACCCGCCTGGGCCCGCCGACCGGCGAGCGCCGCGGCGGCGACCTCGGCGGCGGCATCGTCCGCGTCGTCGGGAACGAGCGGGGCGTGGGAGGGCAGGGGCTCGAGCAGCCGCTCGGGCGGGGCACCCACCGGGGTCCGGCAGCCGCCAGCGGCCAGGGCGGTGGCGAGTGCGGCGAGCGGAAGCCACCGCGCCGCGGAGCTACGGCGTGAAGCGGTCACGGTCCACCCGAAGCGTAAAGGCCAGGAAGGCCTCGAGGCGCCGCGCGGCCTCGAGCTTCTCCACGGTTCCGTCCTGGTTCGCCACCGCTTCGTAGAGGCGGGAGGCCGAGTCGACGAGCTCCTCGAAGCCCGCCGGGTCGAAGAGCAGGCTCTCCGGGGGGTGTTCGTCCACGTAGTCCCGGGCGAGGGCGGCGTAGAGGTCGGCGAGCGCGAGCAGGTGCCGGTTGGCGTTGCGGCTCTCGCGGTGGCGCGCGATCACCCGCTGCCACTCGGAAAGGGCCCGGAGATTGCCGTCCGGGAGCACGCGGCGGGCGCTTTCGAACCAGCGGGCCCGCAGCACGTCGGCCCGCTCGATCTCCTCCTCCACCACGTAGCGATGGTGGGTCTCGCGCACATCCTCCATGAGCACCTCGAGCAGCCGGATGCGCTGCTCGCTGCGGGAGACCACCTCCTCCGGACCGAGCCCCTGCCCGCTGCGGTCGTCCTCGGGCCCCGCGGCATCGCCACCGAGCTCGGCGGCTTCCTGGAGCGCGTCGCAGACCGCGGCGCTGCGGAGCGCCTCCTCCCGGAGGGTCTCGTCGCGCTCGGCCGCCGCCCGGTAGTGCTGCGCCGCGAGGTCGAAGCTCCGCAGCCGCTCGAGGGCCCGGGCCTTGGCAAAGTCGATCACCGCATCGAAGCGGCCGGCGCGAAGGGCATCGCCGTGGACCGCCTCGATGTTCTCGAGCCGGAGCAGGGTGGAGCGGTAGACGTTGCGGCCGGAGAAGTCGCGGGCCGGCTCGAAGCGGTAGGTGTCGTCGGGGACGTGCCGGCGCAGCACCGCGATCACCTCGAGGAGGTTCTCCGCGGGGCGGTAGCGCGCCTCGAGCGGCGGCGGGCTCGCGCAGGCGAGGAGCGCGACGAGCCCGAGGGCCACCGGTGCCGGGAACGCGGGGCCTGCCGCGCCTCCCCTCCTCATCGGGCCGCGGATGACCTCCT
>JALSIO010000054.1 GCA_026989995.1 Myxococcales bacterium | reverse complement strand
CGCCGGAGCCCGCCCTCGAGCGCGCGGGCGCGGTCGGCGTCGGCGGGGCTCGCGGCCCCGCCCGCCAGGCGCTGCGCCAGCGCTCCGATCTCGGGGGAGAGCGGCGGCAGGTCGAGCAGGTGCTCGCCTCCGGGGGGGACCGAAAGGCGATCGCTCCGAAGCTCCCGGTCGTCCGGGGGTGCCGCCTCCGCGGCCACGGTGTAGACGACCCGCCGCGCGAGCGTCCGGGGCGCGAAGACGTTTCCGACCCGATCGCGCTCCAGGCGGCCGAGCCGGCCCTGCACGAAGAGGGCGCCGCGAGGCAGGAGCAGGACCCCGCCGGCCACCGGTTCGCGCAGGATCCGTTCGACGCGGCCCGGACGCCCGGCCGCCGTGAGGGCCAGCCCGCCTTCGGCCGAGCCGGGAAGCGGAGCCCGCCGCGGCCGGCCCACCGACCAGCCGCGTCCGTCGAAGTGCTCGAGGGCGATGGCCCGGTAGTACGCGGGTGCGGAGGCGGGAGCCCCGGACAGGTGTTCCACCCGAAGCGCCACCGAGGCGTCCCGCCGGATCGGCCCGAGGTCACCGAGCTCCATCCGTTCCGAGAGACCGGCCCGCGGCGCGCCACCCGGGAGCGCACCCCCGAGGACGGCACCCGCCCGCAGCCGGGGCAGGAGTGCGAAAAGCACCGCAGCGACTCCGAGGGCGAGGATCGACGCGCGAAGGGTCGGGCGAAGGAGGCCGCGTCGCAGGCCGGGATCGACCCGCGGCAGCCCGGCCTCGAGGGCTGCCCGCTCCACGCTGTGGCTGGCGAGTGCGAAGACGAGCGCGAGGAGGTAGGCAGCGAGCAGCAGCGGGAAGAGCAGCGAGTCGGTGAGGCTCGAGGCCAGCACGACCTGGAAGAGCGACAGGCTGACGAGCGGGTACTCCGACCGGCGGGGCCGCCCGTCCAGCAGGAGCAGGCCCCCCGCCCCGAGGGTGAAGTGCGCGAGCGCCACGAGCGGGTGCCCGCCTGAGGCGACCAGCAGCAGGCAGGTCGCGAGCACGCCGGCCAGGGCGGTGTTGAGCAGCAGACCGGAACGGATTCCGGGCACCCCGCGCGCACCCGCCCACGCCGCCCCCGCCAGGGCGCCCGCGAAGACGGCCAGCACCGGGAGCGCGAGGTGCCCGGTGGCCGCGAGCGCGGTGCCGGAGACGACCGAGGGGACGAGGCCCGGGAGCGGCCGCGGCCCCGTGAAGAGCTGCCGCGGGGCCTTCACCACCCGGCCTCCTGCGCGGGCAGGGGCAGCCGTGCGAGCTCCGTGAGCAGCCTGGCCCGCCAGGCCGGTCCCCGCCGGGCCGGAAGCCGGCGGGCCCCGAGGTCGAGACCCACGGCGGCGCCGCGCGCCGCCGCCTCGTCCACCGCGTGGGCCGCCGCCGAGATCGCGGCCTCGAGCGCCGGTCCTGCGGCGTTCGGCGACGCGAGGCGGATCCGCACCTCGCCGGCGGGTTCGGGCTCCCGTTCGCGGCTGGCCAGGGAGCCGCTCCGAAGGCTCGCCGGCCAGTGGACGAGCGCGGTGCGATCGCCCGGGGCGAAGGGACGCACACCTCCCGCCTCGGCGCCCGGCTCCCCGTCCGGGCCGCCGCCACCCGCCCCGGGGCGGCGCAGCACCTCGGCCCCCGGCCCGGGGACCGCAGCCGGCCAGACCAGGGCGGCCTGCGGCAGCTCGACGGTCCGGGCCTTCACGAAGAGCCCGAAGGGAAAGGCGGTGGAAAGCCGCACCGCGCGGAAGCGGAGCTCGCCCCGCCTCGCAGGGGTGAAGCGGTACACGAGCGTTCGCACCGCTGCGGGCTCGAGCCGGAGGAGCGGCAGCCGCGCCATCGGGCGGGCCGGCCCGGCGGCCCCCTCCCCGGCGAGGTCCTCCACGAAGACGGCGAAGCTCGGACTCCGGCCACCGCGGTGTCGGACCCGGATCGCCACGGTGGCCGGGGTGCCGGCCCGGAGGGCGCGGGCCGGGACCCGCTCCACCTCGAGCGGGCGAAGAACCGCCTCCGAAAGCAGGCCCGAGAGGACCAGGAAGGCCAGCATGGTGGCGAGCACCAGGTAGAGAAGGTTGTTGCCCGAGTTCAGGGCGGCGGCGCCGATCCCGAGCGTGAGGGCGGCGAAGCCCCACCCCGCGCGCGTCGGATGGAGGGTGCGCGGGGGGCGCAGGGCCCGGCGGAGGCGCGCGGGCCAGGAGTCGGGCGCGGACGGGGCGGACACGGGGCGCCTCAGAAGGGCGGGGGAATCCGCTCGAGGATCTCGCGCAGGACCAGCCGCGCCTCGGTGGCATCCCCGCTTCGGGCCACGAGGCGGTGGGCGAGGACCGCCTCGGCGCGATCCCGCACGTCGTCGGGGATGCAGTAGCCGCGCCCGTCGAGGAGGGCGCGGGCCTGGGCGATGCGCCGGAGGCCCACCAGGGCCCGCGGCGAGGCTCCGAGCGAAAGCGCTTCGTGGCGGCGGGTGGCGTGGGCGATGGCGAGCAGGTCGGCCACGAGCTCGTCGGCGAACTTCACCCGCTCGGCGGCGGCGGACAGCGCCCGCAGCTCGTCGAGCGAGAGCACCGGCGCGATGTGCGGAAGCGCGGTGCGGGCCGGATCGTCGCGCAGGATCCGCGCCTCCTCCTCGCGGCCGGGGTATCCGAGCTCGATGCGGACCAGGAAGCGGTCGAGCTGGGACTCGGGCAGCGGGTGGGTACCGGCGTGCTCGATCGGGTTCTGGGTCGCGAGCACGAGGAAGGGGTCCGGGAGGGGGTGGGAGGTCCCGTCGACGCTCACGGCACCCTCGGCCATCGCCTCGAGCAGCGCGGACTGGGCTCGCGGGCTGGCGCGGTTGATCTCGTCGGCGAGCACCACGTGGGCGAAGATCGGCCCCGGCTGGAAGCGCAGCCGCGGCGGACGGCCCGGCTCCGACCACTCCGGGAGGGGGGCGCCGAGGATGTCGGCCGGCAGGAGGTCGCTCGTGAACTGGATCCGGCGGAAGCTCGCGGACAGGCACCGGGCGAGGGCCTGGGCCAGGGTCGTCTTGCCCACGCCGGGGACGTCCTCGAGCAGCACGTGTCCGCGGGCGACCACGCACTCGAGCGCCCGGTCCACCGCGTCGGGGTCGCCCCGGAAGACGCTCCCCACGCGGGCGCGCACCGCGGCGGCGAGCTCCCGGGCGCGGGCGGGCTCGGTCGGGGGCGGGAGCTCCTGGACGGATGCGGCGTCGGGCGGGCGGGGGTCGTTCGCGGCCACGCCGGTGGTTTCGGCGCGGTCCCGTGGGATCCTGAGGGCCCGGGTGCCTCGGGCCCGGAGGTCGCACGCGCGCGCTCGGACCGGCCCGGGCGGTCGCCGTGGCGTGCCGGGGCCCTGCGCACGGGGCTGCACGCGGGCTGCCGCCGCGGCTCAGCCTCCGGTCACCGGATCCGCCGGAGCAGGGCCGAGCAGCAACTCCCGGGCGCGTCCCGCGTCGGCCGCGTCCCGCACGGCCTCCACGAGCGCGCGGAGATCCCCGCCGAGGGCGTCGAGCCGCGCCCGCCAGCGGGGCAGGTCCTCGGCGTAGGTTCCGGCCAGAGCCAGGCAGGCATCGTTCAGCCGGATCCGGCGGGCGAGGTCGGTCGCATCCACACCCGGAAGGGCCATCGCCGCGAGCTCCGCGCGTGCGGCCTCCTCGAGGGCCCGGCGCTCCGCCTCGCGCTGCCGGCCCTCGGGCCGGCGCTCGTAGAGCTCGCGCACCGCCTCCCGCAGGCGGCTGCGAACGCCGGCGAGCGCGCGGGCCCGTGCGATCCGGGCCTCCACCTCCGCGACGAGCCGCGGGTCGCCCTCCTCCCGGGCGAAGCGGCGCGCGGCCTCCTGGCCGACGAAGGTCGCAAGACCCTCGCTCAGGCGGGCGTCGCCGGGCACGAAGACGGTGGCGTGGACCAGCTCGTGGAGCACCGTCTCGACGAGCTCGGCGGCCGGCCGGCGGAGCATGGGGCCGGTCAGGGGGTCGTCGAACCAGCCGAGCGTCGAGTACGCGGAAGCGGCGCTCAAGCACACGTCGAATCCCCGCTCCCGCAGCCGCTCGGCCTCCGCCTGCGCGAGCGCGGGGTCGAAGTAGCCGCGGTACGGCAGGCGGCCCAGCAGCGGGTAGCGGTACCCGGCCGGGTCGACCTCGCCCGGACGCGTGGCCACCACGGTGGTGACGATCCGATCGCCGGGCCACTCGGCGTAGCTCCGGTACCGTCCCCCGACGTGCAGCCCGAGCTCGGCCGCGAAGGCGAGCACCCGCTCGACGAGCTCGATCCGTTCGCGGAGCTCGGGGGGGAGCTCCGGGTCGGCGAGCACTTCGTCCACCGGCTCCCGGGCGAGCAGCAGTCGGAGCTGGCCGCGGGCCGCGTGACCGAGGTAGCAGCCGCCCGGGGCGAGCAGGAGGAGGCAGCAGGCGGTGGCCGCCAGCTTCGTGGGTTTTGCGCTCGTCGCCGACGGACCCGAGCTCCTCGACTGGGCCCTCGCCGAGGCGCTCGCTGTGGGCGCCACCGGCTCGGCGGAGGACGGGCCGGGCCGCGGCATCCTCTACGCCCCCGCCGAACGGGCCCAGGCGGTCGCTCGCGCCCTCGGCCGCGTCGCGGCGCGCAGCGGCGGGCGCCTGCGGGTGGAGGCGCCGCAGCCGGTTCCGCCTCGCGACTGGTCCCGGGCCTGGCGGGAGGGCTTCGAGGCGCTGGTGCTTCCCGGCCCCCTGGTGGTCCGCCCGGGCTTCGTGGCCCCGCCCCCCGAGGAGCGCGCCGGCACCCCGGTGGTCCGGATCGAGCCGGGCCAGGCCTTCGGCACCGGCACCCACGAATCCACCCGTCTGGTGCTCGAGCTCCTCGCCGGGCCGCTGGCGCCGCAGCTCGCCGGGAGCCGGGTGCTCGACGTGGGCACGGGCACGGGAGTGCTCGCTCTCGCCGCCCTCCGGCTCGGCGCCCGACGGGCGGTGGCCATCGACCTCGATCCCCGTGCGACCCGGGAGGCCCGCGCGAACGCCCGCTGCAACCGCCTGGCAGACCGGCTCGAGCTGGTCAGCGCCGGGGTGGAGGCCCTCCGCGAGAGCCCCTTCGATCTGGTCCTGGCCAATCTCCTCCGCCGCGAGATGGAACCGATCCTGCCCGCCCTCGGCGCGCGGCTGGCGGAGTCCGGGAGGCTCGTCCTTTCGGGACTGCTCGACGAGGACCTGCCCTCCCTCGCGGCCGGGCTCGCGGCCGCCGGTCTCGAGCGGCTCGCCGAGGTGCGGCGGAGGGATCCGAGCGGCCTCGAGTGGGTGGCGCTGGTCACGACCGCCGCACCCGGTCGCGCGAGCTCTCCAGCACTTCCGCCAGGGTCTCGCGGAGGCTCCTCCGGGGCGTCCAGCCCGTGAAGTCCGAGAGCCGGGAGGGGTCGCCCACGAGGGCGTCCGCGGGCCGCACACGGGCCGGCTCGACCCGGACCTCGGCGCGGACCCCGGCGAGGTCCATGAGCTCGCGCAGCAGATCTCCGATGCGGATGCCCTCGCCGCGGGCGACGTTGAACGCCCGAGGCGGAACCGCGGGGTCGAGAAGGCGCACGTAGGCCTCGACCACGTCGTCGACGTGCAGCAGGTCGCGCACCGCGTCGAGGTTTCCGACCCGGAGCACCGGCTCGCGGCGTCCCGCTTCGATCTCCGCGATCTGGCGCGCGAAGCTCGGCACGGCGAAGTGGTCCGGCTGCCCGGGGCCCGTGTGGTTGAAAGGGCGCGCGCGCACGACCGGAAGCCCGCGGCGTGCGAAGACCCCGCCGAGCAGGTCCGCGGCCGCCTTGGTGCGGGCGTAGGGGCTCGCGGGAGCCAGGGGGTCGTCCTCCCGGTGGGGCCTCGGCCCGCCGCCGTAGGCGAGGCCCGAGCCCACGAGAAGCACGCGGGGGGGGCGGGAGCTCGCGGCGCAGGCCCGCAACACCGCCAGGGTCCCGCCGAGGTTGATGCGCCAGGTCGCTTCCTCCCGGCTTCGGGATCGCGCGTCCGAGCTCTGGGCGGCGAGGTGGACCACGGCGTCCGGGCGCCAGCCGGCCACGGCCCGACGGACCGCTTCCGGGTCGCAGACGTCGAGCTCCTGTCGATCGGTGGCCCGCACCGAGGCGCCGGCGGCTTCGAGGCGGGGAACCAGGTACCCTCCCACGAACCCGGAGGCGCCGGTCACCAGCACCCGCATGGGCCGAGCCTACGGGAAGGTCTCCGGTGCGGCCAAGTCCCGGGTCCGGGCGGCCGGCGCAAAGGGGGGGGGCGTGATCCTCGG
>JALSIO010000053.1 GCA_026989995.1 Myxococcales bacterium | reverse complement strand
CCGACCTCGTCGTGAGCTTCTAGCGGTCCGGCCGCGCCGATCCACGGGAGGGTTCCCCCTCCGTCCCCCCCCGCGCGGGGAGGGAGCCCTCCCCCGGATCGGGCTGCAGGGGTCGGGCGCCGGGAGCCGCTAGCCCTCCGGCACCGCCGGCAGGTCGACCCGGAAGCGGGTGCCCGCCCCGAGCCGGCTCGAGACGCCCACCTCTCCCCCCATGGCCTGCACGAGGTGCTTCACGATGGCCAGTCCGAGGCCCGTCCCGCCGAGCTCCCGGGACCGGCCCTTGTCCACCCGGTAGAAGCGCTCGAAGATCCGCGGCAGGTCCGACGCCGGAATGCCGATGCCGGTGTCCTCCACCTCGATGCGCACCTGCCCCTCCCGCACCAGCGCCCGCAGGGCGATGCGTCCCCCGGGCTCGGTGTACTTGACGGCGTTGTCGAGGAGGTTCACGAGCACCTCCTCGAGGGCGCGTGGGTCCGCCAGGGCCCGGATCGGGCCACCGGCTTCCTCCTCCACCCTCGCTTCGAGACCACGCCGCTCGAGCAGCGGGGCGAGCTCCCGGAGCAGGCGTCGAGCGAGCGCCGCCGGATCCACCGGCTCCGGGTGAAGCGGGCGCTCCCCGCCCTCGAGACGCGCGAGCTCGAGGAGATCGTCGGTGAGCCGCTCGAGGCGGCCGGCATGGCGCAGGATCACCTCCAGGTGTCGGCCGCGCTCCGCCGGGGAGAGCTCCGCGTCCCGGAGCATCTCCGCAAAGCCCCGGATGGCCGTAAGCGGCGTGCGGAGCTCGTGACTCACGTTGGCCACGAGTTCCCGACGCAGGCGCTCGAGGCGCCGAAGCTCGGTCACGTCGTGGAAGAGCGCGACGGCTCCCTCCGGTGCTCCCCGCCTCGGGTACGGGCCCGCGCGGAGGAGGAGCACGCGCCCCGGAAGTGCCGCCTCCACGGTCACCTCCTCGCCCTCGAGGGCCCGGGCGATCGCGGCCTCCACCGTGCGCTCGCGCAGGACCTCGTCGACCCGGCGGCCCTCGAGGGGCCCGCGGGTGTCGAGGATCTCCCGGAGCGGTGGATTGGCGAGCAGGATCCGGCGTGACCGATCGACGACCAGCACGCCCTCGACCATCGATGCGAGCACCACCCGGAGGCGATCGGTCTCGGCCCGCGCCCCCTCGAGCTCCCGCCGGAGTGCGTCGAGGGAATCGGCGAGCCGACGGGCGAGCGGCTCGGAGACGGGCGGCGGCGGCGCCCCCCCCCGCGCCCGGGCCTCGAGGGCGCCGAGCAGGGACTCGAGCCTGCGCCGCACCTCCCGGCGCAGCACGAGCTCGGCGGGCAGGCCGAGTAGCAGCGCCACGAGCAGCCCGGTGGCCGCACCCCGAACCAGCGCCCCACGCCCCACTGCGGGGGTGCGGGGCGGCGCGGCGACCACCACCGCCCCCGGCAGGGCATCGGCGGGGATCGCGACCTCGAGCCAGCCGTCGGCGCGCCGGCGGCGGACCGTCCGGCCGTCGAGGACCGCTCGAAGCGCCTCGGGAAGTCGCCGGCCGGCTCGAACCGCGGTGGCGCCCCCGGGCGAGGCGACGAAGCGCACACCCCCCTCGGCGTCCACCACCTGGAGCTCCGCTCCCGCCGCGAGGGCCAGGGCGGCAAGCCGGGCGCGCACCCCGCCCTCCCCCGCACGGGAGGAGGCGCCCGCCGGCGGCCGGGCGAGTGCCTCGCGCACCAGCTCGGCGCGGCGCCCGAGCTCCTCCCACTGCCAGTGCTCGAGCTCCTCCCGCTGCGCCTCTCGCCCCACGAAAAGGGCTGCGGCCAACGCGGCGCCGAGCACCCCGAGGCGGAGCAGGACGGGGGCATCCACGCGTCCGGGAGGCCGCCCTCCGCTCATCGGTCCCGCCCTCGGTGGGACCCGCCGGCCGCCGGCGGCCGGGCGCCGGGATGCCCCCACGCCTTCACTCGGCGAAGCGGTAGCCCACGCCCCGCACCGTCTCGATCCGTGCCCCCTCCGGGCCGAGCTTTTCCCGCAGCCGCTTCACGTGGGTGTCCACCGTCCGATCGGTGACGCGAACGCCGGTTCCCCAGACCTTCTCGAGCAGCCGCGCGCGGGAGAGCACGCGCCCCGGCCGCTCCATGAGCGCCGTCAGCAGCTCGAACTCCCTCGGCGTGAGCGCCACCGGGCACCCGGCGACCTCGCAGCGGTGCCGCTCCGGATCCAGCCGGATGGCGCCGCGCTCGAGGCGGGCGTCGGCCCCGACCCGACCGCGCCGCCGTCGCAGGATGGCGCGGACCCGGAGCAGGAGCTCCCGCGGGCTGAAGGGCTTGGTGACGTAGTCGTCGGCGCCGAGCTCGAAACCGACGATCCGGTCGACCTCCTCGCTGCGGGCCGTGAGCATCAGGACCGGAACGTCCGCAAGGCCTGGATCCCGCCGGATCTGCCTGCAGATCTCGGTTCCGGGGACATCCGGCAGCATGAGGTCGAGAACCACGAGGTCGGGGGGGGCCCGCCGGGCCCGCTCGAGTCCCTCCCGACCGCGGGTGCAGGTCTCGACCTCGAAGCCGCCCTGCGCGAGAGCGAGGCGCACGAGATCGAGGAGATCCGGCTCGTCGTCGATGACGAGGATCCGCTCCGCCACGCGCGCCAGCGTATCGAATCGCCCTCCCCGACCGGCCCGGACCCCTCACTTGGTCTCGAAGGTCCAGACCCCGTCCCATCCGGGGGGAGGCTCGCCTCCGAGTGCCGCGATGCGCTCGAGGAAGAGTCCGGAGGCGCGGTCCCCGGCCCCCGGCCCGCGGCGGAGCGCCTCGAAGCCGCGGCGCGCACGCTCGAAATCGCCCTTCCGCCAGGCATCGAGGGCCCGGGCGTAGCCCTGGAGGAACTCCGCTTCACCCGGTTCGAGCGGCCGCTCCCCGCGCAGCTCGAAGACCCGGACGCTCCGGCGCTTCCCCTTGACCCGAAGCGTGTCGAGCTCCCGCAGCACGAAGCCCTCCGGGAGCCGGGCGGCCAGGGACTCACTCGCGAGGATCCCCACCCCGTAGGTCTTGCAGAGCCCCTCGAGCCGGGAGCAGAGGTTCACCCCGTCGCCCACGACCGTGTAGTCGAAACGCAGGCCGCTTCCCATGTTGCCGACGGCCACCTCGTCGGTGTGGATCCCGATCCGGATCTCGAGTCGGTCCATTCCCGGAACGCCGCCCGGGTTCTCGCGCATCCCCCGGGTGGCCCCCTGCATGCGGAGCGCCGCGCGGGCCGCCCGCACCGGATGATCGGGCAGCTCGAGGGGTGCCCCCCAGAAGGCCATCACCGCGTCGCCGATGTACTTGTCGAGAGTCCCCCGGCTCTCGAAGACGATCTCCGACATCGGCGTCAGATAGGCGTTCAGGAAGCGGACCACGTTCTCGGGGCCGATCGATTCCGAAAGCGTCGTGAAGTCCGCGATGTCGCTGAACAGGATCGAGAGCTCCCGACGCTCGCCGCCGAGGCGCAGGAACTCGGGGTGTCGGGCGATCTCCTCCACCACCTCCGGCGACTGGTAGGTCGCAAAGGCCCGGCGGATCGCGCGCGCCTGGGATTCGACGGTCACCGAGTGGGTGATGGCCGTGGCGAGGTAGACCAGGAGCACCGAGAGGCCGGGGTACACGGCCAGGAGCCACCAGCCCGGCCCCGCGAAGGCGAGCGCGCAGGCGGCAATCCAGCCCCCCGAGAGCGCCGCCGCGAGCGCCGCGCCGCGAAGCGCGCTGCCGAGCCGGGGGAGGCCGAGGGCCAGCAGGCAGCCGGCGAGGACCGAGAAGGCGACCTCGGTGAGGGTCATCCCGTCGCTCCTGCGGAGCACGTCGCCGGCGAGGAGGTTGTCGAGCACGTTGGCGTGCACCTCCACCCCGGGAAAGACCCGCCCGAAGGGCGTGGGGTGGATGTCCATGATCCCGACCTCGGTGGCGCCGACGATCACCGGACGGCCGCGGAGCGCCCCCTCACCCACCCGGCCCTCGAGGACGTCCACCGCCGAGAGGTGGGGGAAGGTACGGGACGGCCCGCGAAAGTTGACCAGCACCTTGCCGCCGGGATCCGTGGGGATTCGGCGCCGCCCCACCCGGATCTCGTGGAGCAGCCCGTCCGGCCCCGCCTCCACCCGGGCGCGCTCGCCGGTGAGCAGCTCCAGCATGGCCAGCGGGAGCGACACGAACAGCCGACCGCCGCAACGGGCGACCAGGGACGAGCGGCGGATCACGCCGTCGAGGTCCTTGTCGGCGGAGAAGAATCCCGCGCGCCGGGCCGCCGCGTGGAAGACGGGCAGATTGGGCTCCACGTGGCTGCAGGTCAGCAGCGGGAGCCGGCCTTGGGCGGGAAGCCGCGCCACCGCCACCTCCGAGCCCCGGAGCACCGAGAGCGCGTCACCCAGGGGCTCCGCGTCGAGCCCCCCGTCGAGTTCCGCGTGCGCCTCGGTGCGGAAGAAGTAGCCCACCACCACCCGGCCGGATCCTTCGATGGCCTCGGCGAGCCGGGCATCGGGCTGCGCCTCCCGGAGCGCCCGCTCGACCGGCGTGAGGACCGCGCGGGGGACGCCGGGGGTCCGGGCCAGGGCCTCCCACAGCTCCGCGAGCGCCTGGCCCTCCGGGGTCACCTCGGGCTCGCTGTAGACGATGTCGAAGCCGATCGCCGTCACCCCGGCCTCGGTGAGCCGGTCGATGAGCTCCGCCATCACGCTCCGCCGCCACGGCCACCGCCCCAGCCGGTCCACGCTCCGGGCATCCACGGCCACGATGGCCACCGAGCTGCGCGGCGGAACGGCTCCCCGGAGCCGGAAGCGCGCGTCGAGGCTCGCGAGCTCGATCCGGTCGAGGAAGTCGGGCCGGAGCGCGAAGAGGACGAGGGCGAGCGCGAGCGCGCCCGCACCGACGAGGCTGACGCGGGCTCGTGCGCTCAACGGGGCGCCCGGACGCGGTACATGGCCGACTCAGTAGCGGTAGGTGACGAGGAAGCTCACCAGGCTCCGGTGGTAGTCGAAATCGCCCGCGTTCGACGACCAGTTGATGCGGCGCCAGGCGGCCTCGGCAGACCAGCGGGCCCCGAAGGCCCGGCGGAGGGCGATCCGCCCCACCCGAATGTGGTCGTCCCGGCGGCCCACCCCGGGCTGAAGAATGCTCGGCTTCGCGTGTCGACGCCGCTCGTAGTAGCCGTCCAGGAAGAGATAGAAGGCGGCCGGAAGCGGGGCCCCGAGGCTCGCGAGCAGGGCGTTTCCGTGTGCGTCGAAGTTGTCGCCGTCCGTGGACTCGACCCGACGGCGGTAGCCGATGCGGACGAACCCCGCCTCCGATCCGAAGAGCCCGGGAAGCGGAAGGTACTGGTCCACGCCCGCCGTGCGCAGCTGCCCGTCCCGGTCGAGCTCCTGGCGGAAATCGCCGCCGAAGTCGAAGTCCCGGTCCTCCCAGCCGGCGTACAGCCGCGTGACGTAGCCCTCCACGGGCGAGAAGCGCAGCGCCGGCTCGACCCGGTACCCGCGGTGGAAGAAGCGCCAGTCGGCGAAGGACCACTGGGCGTGCGCGTACAGGTCGAGGGCGAGGTTCTCGAAGATGCGGTAGCTCGCGTCCAGGTAGCTTCGCCCGTAGGAGATGTCGAAGGCGTGCTCGTCCTTGTTCACCGAGAGGAAGAGCACCTGGCCGATCCCCAGCCGCAGCTCCGGGCGCCGCACGAGCTCGTAACGCCCGCCGACCTCGGCCAGCACCCGCCAGTCGTGGAGTCGAGGGGCCGTCAGCGCGATCCGGTCCCCGGCGAGATTGAGGTTCGAGTCCCACACGAGCCCGGTGGTGGCGTAGAGGCGGTAGCGTCGCCGCTCCTCGGCGCCGATCCGCTGGAGGTAGTCCCGAGCCGCCCGCGCCAGCGGGGAATCCGGCTCGCGGATCAGGGTCTCCTCGAAGAAACCGCGCGCGAGCTCCTCCTCGCGCTGCTGCAGGGCGAGCAGCCCGAGGCGATAGGCCACCGGGCCGGCGAGTCCGGGATCGAGCCGCGCGGCTTCCTCGAGCTCGCGCCGCGCCTCCGCCGCGAGGCCGAGGTCCTGGTAGGTGATGCCGAGAAAGAGGCGGGCCCGGGAATCGCCGGGCTCCCGGTCCACGGCCCGTTCGAGGCGCTCCTGCGCCTCCTCGAGCCGCCCGAGCCGCAGGAGCGCAACCCCGAGGAGGAGGGATCCGCCGGGTGCCTCCGGATCGATCCGCTCGAGCCGCTCGAGGATCTCGGCCGCCTCGGCGTTCCGCTCGAGCTCAACCAGTGCCTGGCCGTAGAGCAGCAGGACC
>JALSIO010000052.1 GCA_026989995.1 Myxococcales bacterium | reverse complement strand
CGGGCGGGAGGTGCGGGGGAGGCGATGAGGAGCGACCGCTGGAACTACGTGGTGGCGGGGGGCTTCGTGCTGCTCTCGCTGGTGGGGATCGTGGTGCTCCTCGCGGTCCTCGCGGGACGGACCGGGCCGACCGATACCTATAGGACCGAGTTCCAGAACGTCACCGGTCTCGGGCGGGGGACCCAGGTCCTCTTCGAGGGGTACCCGGTGGGCCAGATCGAGGAGATCCGGGCGGTGCAGGACGGCGGGCCGCTCCGCTTCGAGGTGGAGTTCAGCGTGCGGCGCGGGTGGCCCATTCCCGAGGACAGCCTGGCCGAGATCACGGCGCCCGGGCTCCTCGCCGCCTTCGCATTGCAGATCCACGCGGGCGAGAGCAGCGTGCTCCTCGAGCCCGGGAGCCGGGTTCGGGCGGACGACGCCCCGCCCATCTTCGAGCTCGTCTCGGGCGTGGCGGAGGATCTCGGCGAGCTCGCCGAGACCCGCATCCGCCCGCTCCTCGAGGCCATCGGGGAGCGGGCACCGGTCATCGTCGAGAACCTCGAGGAGCTCTCGCTTCGCGTGAACGGGCTCGCGCTGCGGGTCGAGGAGATCCTCTCCCAGGAGAACACGGCCGCGGTAGGGAAGATCC
This sequence comes from Myxococcales bacterium, assembly GCA_026989995.1. GTDB lineage: Bacteria > Myxococcota_A > UBA9160 > UBA9160 > JALSIO01 > JALSIO01. The sequence continues at coordinate 5,643 of JALSIO010000052.1, read as the reverse complement.
TCGCGAACGTGGATGCCACCAGCCAGAGCCTCGCCGAGCTCGCTCGGGAGCTCGACGGCACGGCGCGCCGCATGGACGGGTTGCTCGCCCACGTCGAGGGCATGGTCGTCGACAACCGCGAGGAGGTGAGCCGCGCCGTGCAGGATCTGCGCTTCACCCTCGAGACGGTGGCGAGCCACGTGGAGACCATCAACCAGAACCTCGAGGGAGCCTCGCGGAACATGAACGAATTCGCCCGGGCGATCCGCAGCAACCCGGGCCTGCTGCTGAACGGGAGGGCACCGAGCGATGAAGCGCCGTGAGCGGCGCGCGGCGGGGCTCGCGGCAGCGGTCTGGGGCGCCCTCGCCGCCTTCTCCTGTGCGGGGGGGGTGGTGCCCCAGGACAACTTCTACCGGCTCGAGGGCATCCTCCGGCCGGAACCGCTGTCGGAGCCCGCGCTCGCGGGAGTCCTCCGGGTGCAGCGGCCGGTGGCCGACCCGCTGCTCGGCAGCCGGCCGATCCTGTGGCGGGAGGATCGGCCCGGGGCGCCGCTGCAGCAGTACCACTACCACCACTGGGCGGAGGTTCCCCCGGTGGCCCTCCAGCGGGAGCTCGTCGCCTGCCTGCGGGCGGCCCGGGTGTCGCCGCAGGTCGTCACCCCGCGGGAGCGCACACCGTCCGACTTCGAGCTCGCCGCGCGGCTCGAGCGGCTCGAGCACCTGCGCGGCGGGGGAGGGGGGGATCGGGTGCTCGTCGGCGTGGAGGTCTCCCTTCGGGATCTCCGCGGCTCGGAGCTCGTCCACCGTGCCCGCTACCTGGCGGAGGAGGCGGCCGAAGGCGACATGGAGACCGTCGCCCGGGCCTTCACCCGGGCGATCGACCGGCTCTGCGCGGATCTGGTGGTGGACCTCGCGGGCCTCTCCCGGAGGGGCCCCCCGCAGACGCAGGGTGGCGGAAGTCGGGCGGGGGCGGGTCCGGCGCGGTGACACCCCCGGGCGCCCCGGGGCCACCCACCGGCACGATGGCGTCTGCTTCCCTCGCGTTCTTTCTCCTCGGCCTGGGCTGCACGGCCTGGTTCGCGGCGGAGGTGGCGGGGCTCGTCGCCCGGGCCCGCCGCCGCGGCGGTCCGGCGGCCTTCGACGCCCGGACCGGCCGGCCGCTACGGGTCCGGCGCGACCGGCGCGCCCCGGATCGGTGGGGCCGCCGAGCCACCGACGAAGGCCCCCGTCGACGTTCGTGAGCGTCTGCTGCACCTTCCCCTGCGCGTCCGGGGCCGCGCGGCGTGCCCCGGGCGGCGCAGCCGGGGCGGGTTCGGACCGGCTGGCGCGCCGCAGCGCCCGGGTGCCGCGGTCGTCGGAGGGGATATGGAGTTCGGCTGGTCGGAGGAGGAGGAGCGCTTCCGGCAGGACCTTCGCGCCTTCCTGGACGAGGAGCTTCCCCCGAACTGGGAGGAGATCGCGGCGGGCGGACCGGGCAGCGACGAGCAGGTCCGGTTCTGCCGGAGCTTCTGCCCCCGCCTGGCGGAGCGCGGCTGGCTGACCCAGCACTGGCCGCGGGAGTGGGGCGGGCTCGATGCCTCGCCCTGGCGCCATGCCATCCTCGGCGAGGAGATGTGGGCCCGGGGCGAGCCGCGGGGCCCGCAGTACATGAACGTCAACTGGATCGGCCCCGCGATCATGCGCTTCGGGACCGAGGAGCAGAAGGCGGAGCTCCTCCCGCCCATCGCCCGCGGCGAGGCACTCTGGTGCCAGGGCTTCTCCGAGCCCGAGGCGGGCTCGGATCTCGCGGCCCTGCGAACCGCGGCCGTGCGCGAGGGCGAGGTCTACCGCGTGAACGGATCCAAGATCTGGACCTCCTACGCCAACCACGCCGAGCGCTGCTTCCTGCTGGTCCGCACGGACCCGGCCTCGAGGCGACAGCGGGGAATCTCCGTCCTCCTGATGCCCATGGACCTGGCGGGGATCGAGGTGCGCGAGATCCCGTCGGTGGTGGGCGACCGCTACTTCCACGAGGTCTTCCTGAACGACGTGGAGGTCCCGGTGAGCTGCCGCCTCGGCCCGGAGGACGAGGGGTGGGCGGTGGTGACCTACGCGCTGCAGTACGAACGCGTGGGTGCGGCGCGCTATGCGCGCGCCGCGCGCATCCTCGACCGCCTCGCGGAGGAGGCCCGGCGGCGAGGCCGGCTCGACGACCCCCGTCTGCTCGAGCGCCTCGGCGAGGCCCGAGCGGCCTGCGAGGCGGCTCGGCTGCTCACCTACCGCGTCATCGACATGCGGGCCCACGGCGCGCCGCCCAGCGCCGACAGCCAGCTCGCCCGGGTCGCCGGCACGCTCGCCGAACGCAGGGTCGCGGACCTCGCCCTCGAGCTCTTCGGCCCGGAGTCGCTGGCCTACGGCTCGCCCGGGGCCCAGCACTTTCGCGCCGCGATGACCGCCGGGGTGGCCGTGGGTGCCACCGAGATCCAGCTCAACCTGATCGCCAGCCGCATCCTCGGGCTGCCTCGCGAGTGAGCCCATGGACTTCCAGCCGAACGGGGACCAGCAGGCGATCCAGGAGGCCGTCGAAGCGCTGCTCGCGCGCCACGCGGGCGCGGAGCGGGCCATCGCCCTGGCCGCCAAGGGCGAGACCGACGGGGAGCTCGAGGCGGCCCTCGCCGAGGCGGGCTATCGCGATCTCGCGCTCGGTCCGGAGACCGGCCCGCTCGAGGCGGCGCTCGTGGTGGAGGCCGTGTCCCGGGCGGCCGGGCTCGTCTCGGCCGGGGCGTCGCTCCTGGTGGCGCCGATGCTCCTCGGCGAGGCCGCGCCCGGCCCGGTGGCGCTCGCGGCGGGGGACGAACCGGTCCCGCTCCGCTTCGGCGCCCACGCCCCCACCCTGCTCGTGGCCCGCGGAGACGAGGCCTTCCGGGTGGACCTCACCCCGGCCGATCGCGAACCGGTGCCGTCGAACTTCGGCTATCCGATGGGCCGGGTGCGGGCCGATGTGCGGGCGAAGGGGCGCTCGCTGGGTGCCGGGAGCGGTCCGCGTCTCCGGGCCTGGTGGCGGGTGGCCCTCGCGCTCGAGGCCGCGGGCTCCATGCGCGCCGCCCTCGCGCTCACCGTGGACTACGTGCAGCGCCGCAGGCAGTTCGGGCGGCCGATCGGTTCCTTCCAGGCCGTGCAGCACCGGCTGGCCGAGTGCGAGGTGCTCGTCTCGGGTGCGCACTGGCTGGCCCTCGAGGCCGCCTTCCACGGCGCCGATCCGGAGCGTTCGGCACTCGCCGCGGCCCACGCCCTCGAGGCCGCCGGCCGCGTCTTCCACGACACCCACCAGTTCACCGGGGCCATGGGCTTCACCCTCGAGCACGACCTGCACGTCCACACCATGCGGCTGCAGGCGCTGCGCCTCGAGCTCGGAGGGCTCGGCTCCCACCGCGTGGCGGCCTCGCGGGCGCGCTGGGTCGGGACGGCATGATTCGGGAGATCGGCCTCGACGACGCGCAGCTCGCCGTGCGCGAGGCCGTCACCGCCTTCTGCCGGGCACGGCTGGAGAAGACCCCACCGGGAGAGCTCGCGCCCTTCGACCGCGCCGGGTGGCGGGAGCTCGCGGCCCTCGGGGTGTTGGGCCTGCCCGATCCGGGGGGCGAAGGCGGGGCGCTCGAGCTGGTGGCCGCCATGGAGGGCCTCGGTGCGCACCTGCACCCCGGGCCGCTCGCCGAGACGGTCTTCGGGGCGGCGGTGCTGCCCCCTGCCCGGCGCGACGCCGTCGTCGCCGGGGAGGCGGTGGTGGCGGCGGGAGTGGCGCCGCTCTTCCCGTACGGGCCGGTGGCCGACCTGCTGCTGGCGTGGGACCCGGCCACCGACGAGGTCCACCGCGTGGAGCCGGTGGAGTCCGTGGAGGAGGTGGCGGTGCTCGGCGACGAGCCCTTCGGGCGTGCCGCGGTGCGTCGGGTCGAGGCGCTCGGCCCGGCGCGCCGGGGCCGGATCGCGGCGGACCTCGCCCTCGGGGCGCTGCTCGCCTCCGCGGCGGGCGCACTCGTCGAGCGCGCGGCGGCCTATGCCCGCACCCGGGAGCAGTTCGGCCGGCCGATCGGATCCTTCCAGGCCGTGTCGCACCCCCTCGCCGATGCGTCGATCCGGCTCCTCGCCGCGACGTCGCTGGTCCGCACCGCGGCTGCGGACCTCGATGCCGGGCGCGCGGTGGCCGAGCGCCGGGCCGCCGCCGGCCGCCGCGCGGCCGCGTCGGCGGCGACGCGGGCCTGTGCCATCTGCCACCAGGTCTTCGGGGCGCTCGGCGTGACGGTCGAGGGCGGGGTCTTCCGCGTCACGCGCCGGGTGCGGCAGCTCGCCTCCCGGAGCCTCGGCTGGGAAGCCGGCGAGGTGGCGCTGCTCGCCCCCCTTCCGGGGCGGGGAGGGGACGGACGATGAGCACCGCTCCGGAGCCCGTGGACCTGCGCGGGCCGCTTCCGGGCCTGCGCTACGTGCGGCAGGACGGGATCGCCACCATCACCCTCGCGCGTCCGGAACGCGGCAACGCCCTGACCCCGGGCATGCACCGGGTCTTCCGCGCCATCTGGGAGGAGGTGCGGGACGACCCCGAGATCCGGGTGGCGATCGTCACGGCCGAGGGCGAGCGCCACTTCTGCACCGGCTTCGACGTGGCCGAGGCGGAGGGCGAGGAGGCGGCCGCGGTCTTCGACAACCGGCCGCTCGCAGAGGCCGTGCGGTGGTCGCCCTACCAGAACCGCGTGATGAAGCCGGTGATCTGCGCCGTGCAGGGACTGTGCGTGGGAGGCGGGCTCCACTTCGTGGTGGACTCGGACATCGTGCTCGCGACGGAGTCCGCGGCCTTCATGGATACCCACGTGAACGTGGGCATGGTCGGGGCGCTCGAGAACATCGGCCTCGCCCGCCGGCTCCCGCTCGGCACCGCGCTCCGCATGACCCTCGTCGGTCGGGGCTACCGGCTGTCGGCGCGGCGGGCGTACGAGCTCGGCCTCGTCGACGAGCTCTATCCGGACGCCGACGCCCTCCGGGAGGGGGCGCTTTCGATGGCGCGGGCCATGCTGGAGAACTCGCCCCGGGCCATGGCCCTCTCGAAGCAGGCCATCTGGGGCTCGCTCGAGCGGGGGTATACGGATGCCCTCGAGCTCGGGTGGTCGCTCGTCCGGCTCCACTGGTCGCACCCGGACTTCCGCGAGGGCCCGCGGGCCTTCGCCGAGCGCCGCCCCCCGCGCTGGAACCCCGACCCGAACGCCCGCGGCGGCGGGGAGGGCGCATGAGCCTGGTCTTCACGGCCGAGGAGCTCCGCTTCCGCGACGAGGTGCGCCGGGCCCTCGAGCCCTGGCGGGATCTCGGGGGATTCTTCTTCCAGAACCGCAACTGGCCGCGGGTGCGGGAGTTCTTCCGCGACCTCGGCGCCCGGGGCTGGCTCTCGCTCGCCTGGCCGCGCGAGCTCGGCGGCGAGGGTCGGTCGCTCCGACACGAGTACCTGCTGTGGGACGAATGCGCCCGGGCGCGGGTGGCACGGCCGCCGCTTTCGGCCGGGATCGTCGCCCGCACGCTGATCCGGCACGGCACCCCCGCCCAGCAGGAGCGCTGGCTCCCGGGCATCCGCGCCGGAGAGATCCACTTCTCGCTGGGCTACTCCGAGCCCGGTGCGGGCTCGGACCTCGCCGGTCTGCGGAC
>JALSIO010000051.1 GCA_026989995.1 Myxococcales bacterium | reverse complement strand
CCACCACCGCCCAGGACGCCCAGAGCGCCCGGTTGTCGTCGCGAAGCCCGCGGCGGCTCCAGTGGCGCGCGGGAAGACAGGTGACGCGCAGGCCCCGGTATTCGAGCGAGTCGCCCCAGTCGAACTCGCCCACCGGCGCGATCCCGCGCCCCTCGAGAAGCCGGCCGTTGCCGAGCGGAACGAAGAAGGCGGTCCGCGGCCAGCGCCGGTGGATCTCCTCGAGGGTGGCGAGGTCGAGGTGGTCGTAGTGGTTGTGGGAGATCAGCACGAAATCCGGTTCGGGCAGCTCGGCGAGATCGAGTCCGGGCGGAACGAAGCGCCGCGGCCCGAAGAAGGGCAGGGGGCTTGCCGTATCCGACCAGATCGGGTCGGTGAGAAAGGTGGCGTGGTCCATCTGGACCACGACGGTGGCGTGCCCGATCCACGTGACCGTGGGCACGCTGTGGCGCGCGTTCTCGCGGAGAAAGGCTCCGTCGTTGTCCACGCGCCCCGGCGCGCCGGGACGGCTTCGGAAGGCGCCGGCCAGGCGGCGCAGGAAGAAGGGGATCCGGACGCCCGGCGGGCCGTGGGGGACGGGGCCGCCGGGATTCGCGAAGCGGCCGTGCTCGTCGCGCGGTGCGGGACCGAAGTCCGCGCCGCGGGCGGGCCCGCCGAGCGCCAGCGCCACCACCGCCCCGAGGAGCGCCAGGCGCGCGCCCGCGCGCGGGCCGAGGCGCCGCCGCAGCCGCCGCCTCATCCGGCCCGCTCCCCCCGAAGCTCGGCGGCGTCGCGACCGAAGCGCCCGCAGGTCTCGGCGGCCAGACGGTCCGCGATCTCGGCGATGGTCGAGCGAAGCTCGAGCCGGTCGAGCCACGACGGGGGAAGCGCCTCCTCCCCGAGAGCGACACCGAGAAGCTGGCCCGCGATCGAGGCCGTGCTGTCGCTGTCGCCGGAGTGGTTGGCCGCGAGGCAGAGCGCGGCCGGCAGGTCCGAGGGATGCACCGCAGCGCAGAACCACCCGATGGCCAGCGCCTCCTCGGCCACCCAGCCCTGGCCGAGGGCTTCGACGTCCTCGGGACCGGGCCGGCGCCCGCTTCGCCAGACCTCCGAGACCCGGTCGCGCGCCCGCCGAAGCGCCGCGTGCGTCTCCTCGCCCCCGGGTGCCCGCTCGAGGGTCTCGAGCGCCTCGGCCAGGGCTTCCTCCAGGGTGCCCCCGAGCAGGAGGTCCCGGACCATCCCGGCCATCGCGCCCGCCGCGAGCCAGCCGCTCGGATGCCCGTGGGTGAGGGCCGCGATCCGGCCGCCCACCGTGAAGGGATCGTCGACGGCGAGCGCCAGCCCGACCGGTGCGATCCGCATCACCCCGCCGCAGCCCTTGCTCGTGTTGAGCGGATGCTCGGGAGAGCCCATCCGGGAGGCCTGGAGGCCCTCGAAGCAGGTGCTCCCGGGAGCGCGCCGGGCGTGGAGCTCCGGCACGCAGAGCAGCCACCCCTCCGACCCGCTTCCCGCGAAGCTCGGATGGCGCGAGGTCGCCCCCTGCGTCCGCAGCCAGCGCAGGCTCGCGCGGTGCACGATCCGCACCAGCGCGTCCGGGCGGCCGAGGGCCCCGGCCCGAGCCGCGAGGATCAGGCCCTCGGCCGTGAAGAGGGTCATCTGCGTGTCGTCGGTGACCTCGGCCACGCCGCCCCCCTCAGCAGGGGGCGCCGTGATCCCCACCGGCCCGTACCGGCGCCGGATCTGCTCGAGCGACGCGAACTCTACGGGCCAGCCGAGGGCGTCTCCGAGCGCGCCCCCGAGGAGACTGCCCCGGATGCGGGTGCGGAGGGCGGCCGGGTCGGCGCGGACGGAAGGCACAGCCGCAAGTGTCGCAGAGCACGGCCGCCCCGCCACCGGGCGGCTGCACCGGTGGCCGAGACGTCAGGACGGGGGGATTCGCTCGATCTCGATGGGGATCCCGTTCACGACCGCATTCCCGGAGGGGCGGTCGACGAGGTGCACTGGAGCCAGCACGTTGTTGCACACCCCCGGGTGCTGCCGGGCCACACGCAGCCGCACCCCCGGCCGATCGTGGCCCCAGCCGTGGGGAAGGCAGGCCACGCCGGGCATCATCTCCTCGGTGATCTCCACCGGTGCCTCCACGACACCCGCCCGGGAGCGCACCCGCACGCGCTCGCCGCTCCGGACGCCGGCGCGCTCGGCATCGCGAGGGTGGAGCAGCAGGGTGCAGCGCCCCCGGCCGGCCATGAGCCGGGGCACGTTGTGCATCCAGGAGTTGTTGGAGCGGAGGTCCCGGCGGCTCACCAGAACCAGCGGGGGAGCCGACTCCTCCAGCCGCGCCTCGAGCCGGGGCAGATCGGAGAGGATGGGATCGGGTGCGAGCTCGATCCGGCCGCTCGGGGTGCGCAGCACCTCGTCGAGGCGGGGTCGCAGGGCCCCGAAGTCGAGACCGTCCGGGTGGCGCGCCAATTCCTCCAGGGTCAGGCCGTCCGGACGCGCGCCGAAGAGGTCGCCGTGGGGTCCGCTGCGGATGGCGAGATCGAGGAGGCGCTCGGGGCCGCGGCCTGCGGAGCGGGCCACGATCTCCTCCGGGTCCCGCCCGTGGATCCGCGACCCGGGCATCTGGCACAGGCCCGCCACCAGCCCCGCGAAGAAGAGCTGATCGAGGGCTGCAACGTCGACGTCTCCGGGTTTGGCTCCCTGGCAGATGGCTGCGAGGGTGAGCAGGATCTCCCACTCCGCCGGCCGGTCGCCCGGGTCGAAGAGTGGCGGCGAGTAGGAGGCGGCGTTCCGGATCGCCCAGCTCCAGATCAGCTCGTCGTAGTGCGGCTGTTCGAGGGCCGAGAGGCCCGGCAGGATCACGTCCGCGTGGTGGCTGGTCTCGTTCACGTAGTTGTCCACGGAGACCATGAACTCGAGCTGATCGAGGGCGGCATCGAGGCGGTCGGCACCGGGGATGCTCACGGCGGGGTTGCCGGCGATCACGATCAGGGCCCGGACCTGTCCCTCGCCGGGGGTCTCGATCTCCTCGATGAGGCAGGACGCGGGAAACTGCCCCAGGACCTCGGGCGCGCCGCGAACCCGTGACCGGTACCGGTCGAGAGGGAAGCCCCCCTCGTGGGCCGGATCCGGCAGCGAGGTGAGCGACCAGGCCACGGGGTCCGACCACATTCTCCCACCCTCGCGGTCGAGGTTCCCGGTGAGGACGTTCAGCACCTCCACCGCCCAGGAGGCGAGGGTTCCGAATGCCTGCGTGCAGATCCCGATGCGCCCGTAGACGGCAGCCGCAGGGGCCGAGGAGAGCTCCCGGGCGATCCGGCGGGTGGTTTCCGCCGGGATCCGGGTCGGGCCCGCAACCCGCTCCGGTGTGAAGGGCGCGCATCGCCGCCGTACCTCGGAGAGCCCGGCCACCCGCCCCTCGAGGTGCCCGAGCCGTACCCGGTCCTCCTCGAAGAGGATCCGGGCGATGGCGAGCAGCCACGCGGCGTCCGTGCCCGGCTGGATCGGAATCCACTCGCTGGCGTGACGGCAGGTCCCCGTGCGCCGGGGGTCGACCACGACCACCCGACCCCCACGCCGGCGGATTGCGTCGAGCCGCCCCGTGAGATCGGGAGCTGCCAGCAGGCTCCCCTGGGAGGCGTGCGGATTCGCCCCGAGCATGAGGAGGTAGGTGGTCCGGTCGAGATCCACCGTGGGGATGGACCACATGCCTCCGTAGAGGAGCGCCGCCACCAGGTTCTGCGGCCACTGGTCGACCGTGCCCGCGGAGTAGACCACGGGAAGTCCCGACATGGCGATGAAGGCCGGAACGTAGCGGGAGAGCGAGAAGTTGTGGGCTGTGGGGTTGCCGATGTACGCGGTCACCGCCTGCGGGCCGTGTCGCCGCCGGACGCCCCCGATGCCGGAAGCCACCCGCTCGAAAGCCTCCGACCAGGAGGCCTCCCGGAACCCTCCGTTCTCCCGGACGAGCGGAACGCGGACGCGGTCCGGGTCGTGATGGAGATCGCCGAGCGCCGTTCCCTTCGGACAGAGATGGCCCCGGGACCAGACGTGGTCTGGATTGCCCCGGATCCGCGTCACGCGGCCCCCTTCCACGGATACCAGCAGCCCGCACATGGCCTCGCAGAGCGGGCAGCTCCTCTTGTGGACGGCCATGCTGTCGCACCCTCCCGAGCCCGATTCGATCTCGCACGCCCGGCCGGGATGCCGGGAGGCCGAAGCGCCCGACCGCGCGCCACGGCCCCGGCGCGCGCAAGGCGCGCGGTTCAGCTGCGGGAGCTCCCCTCTCCCGGCTTGCGCTCGAGTGCCCGCTTGAGTGCCGGGCGCGCCATCAGCCGGTCGAGGTAGCGGCCGAGCCGGGGGAGGCTCTCGTCGAGCACACCGAGTCGCCGTGCCGCCGCGAGGGTGAAGCCCATCATCACGTCGGCGCCGGTGAAGGTGTCGCCCACGAGGTAGTCCCTCTCCCCGAGTGCGCGATCCACGAAGGCGAGGGCCTGCAGCGCGCGGCTTCGGGCATCGGCGAGCAGCTCCGTGTAGCGCCCGCCCTCGCCCCGGTAGACGCCGAGCCAGGCGAGCACACCGAGGGGAGCGAAGGCAGTGCTCTCGGCGAAGTGGATCCACTGCAGGTAGGCCGCACGCTCGGGCGACCCCGGCTCGGGCGCGAAGCGCCCTTCGCCGTAGCGGTCGATGAGGTACTCGAGGACGGCGCCCGACTCGCAGATCACCACCTCGTCGTCTTCGAGGGTGGGAAGCTTGCCGAAGGGCGTCTTCTGTTGGAAGAAGGTGTCCCGGGTCGGCTCGAACTCGACGTCCTCGACCTCGTAGGGGATCCCGAGCTCCTCGAGCAGCCAGAGGATGCGGACGGAGCGGGTGAGCGGGGCGTGGTAGAGCTTGATCACGGGGCCTCCGGAAGGCGCCGCCGGGCGCACCAGCCGCCATCCTAGCAGGAGCGGCCGAGCAAAGAGCGCCATACCGCGCCCCGCCGCCTCGCGGTAGCCTCCCCGAGGGCGACCTTCCCGGGTACTCGACCCGGAGGCGCCGGGAGTCCCATGGCGCGTGCCCGGAGGAACCGAAGGCATCGGAGGGCCCGCCTGCACCACCCTCGGCGTACACTGCCGGGTGCCGTGCCGGGAACCCTCGCGCCGCCCGCCGATGCGCGGCCCACCCGGATCGAGGTCCTGGCCTATGGGCCGGAGGCCATCCGGGAAGCCCGGGTGGAGACCCCCGAGCAGGCGCGGGCGCAGGTCGGGCAGCACCCGGTGGTGTGGATCCGGGTGGTCGGCCTCGGAGACGTCGAGCTCCTGCGCCGGGTCGGGCGCGCCTTCGGGATCCACGACCTCGCCCTCGAAGACGTGGTCCACGTCCACCAGCGGCCCAAGCTCGAGGAGTTCGACCACCACGACTTCATCGTGGTGCGGGTGCCGGCGGCCGCGGGGAGCCCGGAGACGCGGCAGGTGTCGCTCTTCCTGGGCGACGGCTTCCTGCTGAGCTTCGAGGAGGAGGAGGTCGCGGCCTTCCGGCCGGTGCGCGAGCGGATCGAGCGCGACCGAGGGCGCCTGCGCGCGCGCGGGGCCGACTACCTCGCCTACGCCCTCCTCGATGCCGCCATCGACGCCTTCTTCCCCGTGCTCGAACAGCAGGGCGAGCGGGTCGAGGAGCTCGAGGACTGGTTGACCGCCGCACCGACGGGTGAGCGGGTCGGCGAGATCCACGAGGTCCGCCGGGAGCTCCTCGGGCTGCGCCGGGTGCTCTGGCCGGCGCGGGAGATGGTGGGTTCCCTCACCCGCGGCCAGAGCCCGCGGATCTCCGACGAAACCGCGCTCCACCTGCGGGACTGCTACGACCACACCGTGCAGCTCCTCGATGTGCTCGAGACCTACCGGGAGGTGGCCACCGGGCTCCTCGACCTCTATCTCTCGGCGGTGAGCTACCGGCTGAACGAGATCATGAAGGTCCTCACCATCATTGCCACGATCTTCATCCCACTGGGCTTCATCGCCGGCGTCTATGGAATGAACTTCGACCCCTCCGTCTCGCCCTTCAACATGCCCGAGCTCCGCTGGCGCTTCGGCTATCCCTTCGCCCTCGGGCTCATGCTGGCCGTGGCCGGGGCCTTCGTGATCTGGTTCCGCCGGCTCGGCTGGCTGGGCGCCGGGCCGAAGCCCGCCGCCAGCGGCCGGGCCGGGTCGGAAGCGCCCGAGCGCTCCGGTCCCGATCGGACCGCCGGCCTCGGGGATGGCTGAAGCCCCGAGCGCCGCCCCAGGGCCGCCGACCGGGCGCTGGCCCGGGGGGTGTCGC
>JALSIO010000050.1 GCA_026989995.1 Myxococcales bacterium | reverse complement strand
CCGACCCGACGGATCCGCCTTTCGCGGAGGGAGTCTTCGGGCCCGGCGACACCGCGGGCTCCGGTGCCGCCTCGGAGGCCCACGGGGAGCCCGCCCTTCCCGTCCCGGCCGACGAGATCCTCCCCGCACCGGCCGAGGAGCGCGGCCTCGAGGCCCGCGATATCCTCGGCCGCTACCTCGCGCAGCTCCGCCACTACCCGCCAATCTCCCGCGAGGAGGAGCACGAGCTCGCAGTGCGCCTCCGCGAGAAGGGCGACCTCGACGCGGCCCGGCGCCTCGTGCTCGCGAACCTGCGGCTGGTGGTGAAGGTCGCCATGGAGTACCGGCGCACCTGGGCCAACCTCCTCGACCTGATCCAGGAGGGGAACCTGGGCCTGCTGCAGGCGGTGCAGCGCTACGACCCCTACCAGGGCGTCAAGCTCTCCTCCTACGCGGTCTACTGGATCCGCGCCTACATCCTGAAGTTCCTGATGGACAACATCCGGCTGGTCCGCCTCGGCACCACCCGGGCCCAGCGCAAGCTCTTCTTCCGGCTCAACCGGGAGCGGCGGGCACTCGAGAACCAGGGCTTCAAGCCGGAGCCGAAGCTCCTCGCGGCCCGCCTCGATGTGGACGAGGCCGATGTCGTCGAGATGGAGCAGCGCCTCGGTGAGCCCGACCATTCCCTCGACGCGCCGGTCCACCGGGACGACGGCCGCGCCACCTTCGGCGACATGATGGCCTCGGCGGCGCAGAGCGCGGAGGATGCGCTCGGCGACGCCGAGCTCCGGCGGGTGTTCATGGAGAAGGTGCAGGAGTTCGCCGAAGGGCTCTCCGAGCGGGATCGCCGGATCATCGAGGAGCGCATCCTCGCCGACGAACCCCGGACCCTGCAGGAGCTCGGCGACGAGTTCGGCGTGAGCCGCGAGCGCGTCCGGCAGCTCGAGGCCCGGCTCGTCTCCCGCCTCCGCGACTTCCTGCGCGAGAACCTGGTGGACTTCGAGTACTACAGCCCCGAGGGCGGACCGGCAGCCTGAGGCCGGCCGGATCCGGCCGGCCGGCCACCGGAGCCCTGCCCGGCGCCGCCCCCGCGTGCCCCCTCGAGGGCCGCCTCCGCGTGCCGGCGCACCCGGCCCACCGGCCCCCGGAGCAGGGGCACGCGGCCCGCGGCCCGCAGGATCCCGCGCCGCCCCGCCCGCTCCAGCCACGCGAAGCTCCTCGCGCGAAGCAGCCAACCGAGCCCTTCGAGGATCCGCAGGCCCGCGCGAAAGGCGAGGCGGCCCCAGCGCGGCTCGTCGGCGAGGGCGGCCTCGGCGTCCGGGAGCGGGTCCGGGGCGGGGAGCCCCTCCGGTTCGGGATCGAGGGCATCGGTGACCGCGTAGAAGAGCCGGACCTCCGCCCGGCGGAGCAGCCCCTCCCGCGGCGGGAGGCGGACGGGCAACTAGGAAGCCGGCCCCGGTGCGGCTCCCTGCTTGGCCGCCTCGAGGTAGCGGAGGGTCACCGCGGCGTGCATCGCCACCCCGACGGCGAGGGCCTCCTCGTCCAGGATCATGCGGTTCGAGTGGATGGGCGCCGGCGGCCCCTCGCCTTCCGGCTTCACGCCGAGAAAGGCCATGGCGCCGGGGACCCGCTGGAGGATGTAGGAGAAGTCCTCGGCGCCCATGATCGGGGCGCGCATGGTCAAGGCCCGCCGCGGGCCGAGGAGCTCCGCAGCCACGTCGAGCACGAAGGCCGCGAAGGCGTCGTCGTTGACCGTCACCGGATAACCCGGGATGAGCTGCACCGAGCCCTCGAGGCCGTGCGCCGCGGCCACCCCCCGCACGACCCGGTCGAGCCCCTCCCGAGCCAGGGCGCGCCCGCGCTCCGACACCGAGCGAAGGGTTCCGAGGAGCTGGGCGCCTTCGGGGATCACGTTGTAGGTGGTCCCGGCCTGCACGCGCGTCACGCTCAGGACCACCGGGTCGAAGACGTCCACCCGCCGGGTCACGAGGCTCTGCAGGGCGAGCACGACCTCGGCGGCCACCGGGATCGGGTCCGCTGCGTGATGGGGCATGGAGGCATGACCCCCGCGACCGCGAACCTCCGCCGAGAAGACGTCGGCGGCGGCCAGGATCGGACCCGGCCGGGTGGCGACCGTGCCGGGCGCGAGGGTGGGGTCCACGTGGAGGGCGAAGGCCGCGTCCGGCCGCGGATCCCGCTCGAGGAGGCCCTCCTCGATCAGGATGCGGGCGCCTCCGTGCCCCTCCTCCCCCGGCTGGAAGAGGAAGCGCACGTTGCCCGGAAGTTCCCCGCGACGCCGCTCGAGCAGACGTGCGGCACCGACGAGCATGGCCACGTGGGCGTCGTGCCCGCAGGCGTGCATGCGCCCCGCCTCGCGCGAGGCGAAGGGGAGGCCGGTGTCCTCCTGCATGGGAAGCGCATCCATGTCGGCGCGCAGGAGCAGCGTGGGCCCCGGGCTCCTCCCGCGCAGGGTGGCGCTCACCTGCGCAGTGGACCCACCGGTGGACAGCTCGAGGTCGAGTTCCGCGAGCGCGGCCTCGATCTTCTCGCGGGTGCGCGGGAGGTCGAGGCCGAGTTCCGGCTCGGCATGGATGGCCCGCCGGAGCTCGATCACCTCCGGGAGGAGCGCGCGCGCCTCGGCGAGGAGATCGCCTCCCCCGGCCGCAGGTCTCCGCGCCGCCCTCTCGCTCGGATCCCGGTCTGCCATGGCCCCTGACCCTCCCTCCCGCGGGCGGATGCGCCGGCCGCGGGCAGATGCTACGAGGCCGGGGCCTCCCACTCAAGGAGCCGGACGTTGCGGATCCCGAACGCCCTCCCGCTCGCGAGGCTGCTGCTCGCCGCCGGTGCCGGTGCGCTGGTGGCCGCAGCCTGCGGCCCCGGTGCGGCCCGCGGCCCCCGGGTCCTCGTGGACGGCCACCCCATCGAGGTGGAGGTGGTCCGAACGCCCGAGGCGCGAGCCCGGGGGCTCTCCGGACGACCGTCGCTGCCGCGTGGCCGGGGCATGCTCTTCCTCTTCGACCACGCCGACCGCCACGGATTCTGGATGCCGGACATGCACTTCGACATCGACATCGTCTGGATCCGCGACGGCCGCATCGTCGACCTCGCCCGAAACGTGCCCCACGAGGTCGAGGGCCCGCTTCCGCTGTACCGCCCCCGCGAGCCCGCGAAGGTGGTCCTCGAGGTGCCTGCGGGAACCGCCGACGAGCTCGGCTGGGAGATCGGGGACCCGGTCGTCTTCGAACCGGCCCCGCGCTGAGCCCCGATCAGGGGGGCGGCAGGGCGGCGGGGGGAAACTCGGCGAGCACGGCGGCGCGCGCCTCTCGGTCGATCCCCCGGGTGTCGAGCCCCACCACCTCGCGCAGGGCGGCGTCGGCCGGGATCCCGTCCCCGATGCGACCGAGAAGTCGCGCGAGCCCGGGCGCACCCACGCGGGTCTCGATCCACCGCGCGGCCACCGCGGCCTCGAGGTAGGCGGCCCGGGCATCGTCCCCGCGGAGCCCCGCGAAGCCGCGGTGGAGGTTTCCGAGGGGGATCCACGCGCCCGTCTCGATGCGCGCCCGAAGCCACGCGCGCTCGGAGCGCGAAGGGCCGGAAAGGCCACCGGCCGCCCGCTCGAGCAGCTCGGCGAGCCCTTCGTTCAGCCAGAAGGGCCGGTCGGTGGCCGCGCGCTCGCGGTAGACGGCATGGGCGTACTCGTGGAAGAGCGCCGCGCGGAGCTCCGCGGCCGGGTGCGCCGCCGAAACCACGTGGATGCGCCCGTCGAAGAACCCCACCGTGTCGAAGCTGAAGCGGCTGCCCCAGGCCTCGAGGTAGGCCGCGCGCCCGTAGACCACCACCCGGGTCGGCTCCCGCGGCTCGACCCCGAGCCGGGCCGCGGCCGCGCGCCGGGCCTCGGCGAGCAGGTCGAGCACCCGCCTCGCGAAGCCGGGGGCCTCGAGGTTCGCGTCGTAGCGGAGCTCGAGCCCCGCCTCCTCCGCCCGGAGGAGCCGCAGGGCACCCCCGCCCCGTGCGAGCGCCCTCTCGCGCTCGAGCTCGCGAAGACGGGTCCGGGCCTCCTCCCGCCAGGCCGCATAGGCGTCGCCGGCACGCGCCAGGAAGGACCGCAGGTGCGCCTCCGAGGCATCGAGGCGGCCGCGCTGGCGGTCGAGTGCCGCGAGGTGAAAATGGGCCACCGGCTGCCCCGGATCCCGCTCGAGCACGCTCTCGAGGATCTGCGCCGCCCGCGCCGTCTCGCCCCGGCGGAGGTCCTCCACGGCGGCGCGCAGGAGCCGGGCGGTCCGACGTGATTCGGTGTCGATCCCGTCGTCGCCTCCCACCGCGGCGTCGCCCCGGGGATCGGACCACAGGGCCGCGAGGTGGTCGATCTCGGAGTGGGGAGCACGGCGCACGCCCTCGGGCACCCGGGAGGGGTCGTCCGTCAGGTGGGTGACGCCCTGCTCGTCGACCCAGACGAACACCTCCGCCGCGGCGGCTCCCGCGAGAACCGCGCCGAGCGCTGCGGCGAGCGCGGGGGCGGCGCACCCGCGGCCCCTCATGTGCCCTTGCGGGCCTCGCCGACGAGGTGACCGAGCTCGGGGAGCAGAAGCTCGTCGAGGGCCAGCCTGAGCGCGCCGCGGGAGCCCGGAAGCGCCGCCACCACCCGCCCCCCCGCGAGGCCGAGCAGCGCGCGGGAAAGCAGCGCCGCGGGACCGATCTCCCGGTGGGAGAGAACCCGGAAGAGCTCTCCGAACCCCGGAACCACCCGCTCGAGGAGCGGCCCGATCGCCTCGGGGGTCACGTCGCGCGGCGCCACGCCGGTGCCGCCGGTGAGCAGCACCACCTCGACCTCCGGATCGGCGAGCGCCTCCTCGACCGCCCGCCGGATCGCGGCGATCTCGTCGGGGACGATCCGGCGGGCGCGGATGCGGTGGCCGGCGCCCTCGAGGCGCCCGACCAGGAAGGCACCCCCGGTGTCGGTGGCCTCCGTGCGGGTGTCGCTCACCGTGATCACCGCGACCGAAAGCCTCCGCGGCGCGGCGCGGCGGTGCGCGTGCAGCCCCCCCGCCTCCTCGCGGTCGGCGCTCATGGATGCTCGTCCACCCACCAAGCGCCGTCCTCGGCCACCTCCTTCTTCCAGATGGGCACGGTCTGCTTGAGGGTGTCGATGGCGAAGCGGCAGGCCTCGAAGGCCTCGGCGCGGTGCGGGGCCGCGGCGGCGATCACGACCGCGGCCTCGCCGACCTCGAGGGGGCCCACCCGGTGGGCGATCGCGACCCGGGTCCCGGGCCAGCGCCGGGCCGCCTCGTCGGCGATCTTCTCCATCTCCCGCTCGGCCATGCCGGGGTAGGCTTCGTACTCGAGGCGCCGGATGGCGTGACCGCGGCTCTCCGCGCGCACCCTCCCCACGAAGGTCACGAGGCCCCCGGCGTCGGGGCCTGCGACCCGGCGGCTCACCTCCTCTGCGTCGAGGGGCGAGCTCGAGAGGGTGCAGCGGGGAGCGCCGCCGCCGGAGACGGGCGGGAGCAACGCCACCTCGTCCCCCTCGGCGAGGGGATGGTCGCGGCGAACCACCTCCTGGTTGGCGGAGACCACCACCCGCGATCCGAGCGCCGCGAGCGCCGGCAGCCGGGCCGCGAGGACGTCCACCACCGCTCCGGCGGTGGCGCCCTCCGGCAGATCGAGCGGCAGCTCGCCCGAGCCGGCCTGTTCCCGAAGGGCCCCGAAGAGCTTGACCGTCACCCGCACGGCCGGGAGGCTAGCCCGAAGCCCCTCCCCCGCGCACTCGCGCGGTCCCGCGGCCGAGGGATCAGGAGTCGGACCCGCCTCCGGGGGACCCGCCCTGGATCGCCTTGAGGGGCGCGGGCTGGCCGGCCCCCGCCTTCTTCATGCTCACGCGTCCCTCGAGGACCGCTCCCTCCTCGATCCGCAGGGAGGCGGTGTCCACGTCGCCCCGGAGCACGGCGGTGGACTCGAGGACCAGGCGATGCGCCACCTCGACGTCGCCCACCACGGTTCCGGCGACGGAGAGGGTTCCTGCCCGGATGCGCGCCTCCACGCGGCCACCCGCGCCCACCACGAGCTCGTCGCCGGTCTCGATCTCCCCCTCGAAGGTGCCGTCGATGCGGACGGTCCGGTCGAACTCGAGCCGACCCTCGAAACGCGCACCGGCCCCGATGAAGGCGGTGAGCCCGGCGTCCGGCCGGGTCGACGCGGTCGGCACCGGTGCCGGAGCGGAGGACTCCGTCTGCGGCGTGGCCACCTCGGGGCCCTCCTCCCGGGCGCGAGCAAAGCGATTGCGAGCCATGGATCCCTCCTCCGT
>JALSIO010000049.1 GCA_026989995.1 Myxococcales bacterium | reverse complement strand
GCCGCCTCCCGCGCGTCGCCGCGACGTCAACGGCATGATCTGTTGGCTCCCGGACGGCAGCGGCCGCTTCGTGCTCGGCGAGGACACCGGCCAGCCCGAGGCGCCTCCGGGCTGGGGAGTGTTCACCGCACTCGGTCGGCAGGTGGGCAAGCTGGTGGCCACCTACCGCGTGCTGCCGGGCGAACCCCACGGCTGCGCCTTCGACGGGGCGGGGCGGTTGTTCGCGACGGACGTGGGCAACAAGGGGTTCGGACGGGGCCGCGGCCAGCTGCTGGTCTGGTTCCCGCCTTTCGACGTCCTTTCCCGCGAGGGCGGGCTCCAGTCCGGCGGGTCGCCGGGCAGCGGGAACTTCTGCAAGCTCGCGACCGATATCGCCACCGCGGGCGGCGTGGCCGTGGATCCGCAGGGACGGGTCTACGTCGCTTCGGCGAGCGGCCTTTCGATCCTTCGCTTTTCGCCCCCGTTTCCCACCGCTCCCACCGCGGAAGGAGGCTGTGGCAGCCGAGACGAGCTCGGCTCGCCCCGTGCCGACCGGGTCCGGCGCGAGGTCTTCATCCGGGGGCTCTACGCGTTCACGGGGCTCGC
The DNA here is from genome assembly GCA_026989995.1 of Myxococcales bacterium. Taxonomy (GTDB): domain Bacteria; phylum Myxococcota_A; class UBA9160; order UBA9160; family JALSIO01; genus JALSIO01. The sequence goes on along the minus strand of JALSIO010000049.1, from coordinate 5,711 downwards.
CTTTCACGGCGAGCGCCTCTTCGCCTCGAGTCCGCTGACCGGGGAGATCGCCGAGTACGACCTCGAAGGCCGCTGGCTGCGGGACGTCCTGGATCCGCCGGGCTGGCTTCCTCCCCACGCCACCGGCAGCCCCATGGCCCTGGCCGTGGGCGGCGACGGCACCCTCTACTACACCGACCTCGATCTCGTCTGGGACGGATGGCGGCTCGTGCCGGGGCCGAACGGCAAGCTCCGGCGCATCCGCTTCGACCCCGACGGCGCGCCGCGCCCTCCGGAGACACTTCTCGAAGGGCTCGCCTTTCCAGACGGCGTCTCGGTGGCTCCGGAGGCCGAGGCCGGTCCGGCCGGTTCCGGTTCTCCCGAGGCGGCGGGCGGGCTCCGTCGGGGGAGACCTCGGGCAGCTCGGTGAAGGGGTGCAGCGGGATCGACTCCCAGGGCAGGCCCGCCGACCGGCGGCGCTCCAGATGCCCGCCCATGAAACGCCGCTAGAGTCCGGCGCCGAGCAGGTCGCCCGAAGCCGGGGCGCAGGGGCAGGTGCCCGAATCGAGGACCGCCTTCAGGCAAGTCCTCGAGTTCCGGCTGGTCGAGCCCGAGCCGCGTGCTCCCGGCCGGCACGCGCTTGCGGAAGGCGTCGCCGGGTCGGGCGGCATCGAAGATCTCGCCGCCCGGCCAGCTCTGGGGTTCGTGGAGCCCGGGGTTGACGCGCCAGACCCGTTTCGAGGCGAGGTCCTCCAGGGCCCAGGCGATGGACGTCGGGTCGGTGTAGAGCTGGCCCGGGGCGCGCTCGCGGTCCGGCCCGAGGCCGGGGGGGGGCGGATCGCCTCCCAGGGGAGGTCCCGGGCGGGCACCCCGGGGCGGAACCGGGCCTCCCCGTAGATCGCCGGCGCATTGTGGGCCCCGACCTCGATGCCCCGGCGGATCTGCTCGGGGCGGGTTCTCCTGCCGGCCAACAGGATCATCGCCTCGGGCTGGTCGGGATTGAACAGGCCCGCAAGTGTGGTGCACCTTCGTCCGCTCTCCGAGATGCGAGTGGGTGTTCAGGGCGGATGCGGGCGGGCCGCCGACGGAAGGGGGCCTGCGGTCCCTGGGGCGCGGACCGGACCTCGGGCCGCCGGCGGCCCCCCGAGGCATCGGTTCAGCGGGGCGGCATGCGGAGCGCGCCGTCGATCCGGATCACCTCGCCGTTCAGCATCGGGTTCTCCAGGATGTGGCAGGCGAGGCGCGCGTACTCCGGGGGCCTGCCCAGGCGGCTGGGAAAGGGGATGTGGGCCTCGAGGGCCTTGCGGGCGGGCTCGGGCAGCCCCATCAGCATCGGCGTGGCGAAGAGCCCCGGAGCGATGGTGCACACGCGGATGCCGGCCGGGGCGAGGTCCCGGGCGATGGGGAGCGTCATGCCCACGACCCCGCCCTTGGACGCCGAGTAGGCGGCCTGGCCGATCTGCCCCTCGAAGGCCGCCACCGAGGCCGTATTCACGATGGCACCCCGCTCGCCCTCGTCGCCGGGCTCGTTACGCATCATGCGGACGGCCGCGAGGCGGATGACGTTGAAGGTGCCGACCAGGTTCACCTCGAGGGTGAGGCGGAAGAGTCGGAGGTCGAAGGGCCGGCCCTCCCGGTCCACGGTGCGCCCCGCCGTGCCGATCCCCGCGCAGTTGACCACCGCCCGCAGGGGACCGAGGTCCGCGATGGCGCGGTCGAGGGCCGCGTCCACCTGCTCCTCGGAGGTCACGTCGGCCTCGAGGAAGAGGGCGTCCGAACCGAGGCTGGCGGCGACCTCCGCGCCGCGGGACCGGCCGAGGTCGAGAATGGCGACCCGCGCCCCCCGGGCGGTGAGCTCCCGACTCGTGGCTTCCCCCAGGCCGGAGCCGCCCCCGGTGACCACGGCGGTGATTCCCTCGAGATCCACGGACCCTTCCCCCTTTTCCCCCGGCACCTCTGTGCCTCTGTGCCGCTGTGCCCTGTGCCCCCGGCTCCCCGCGGCGCGGGGGGAACGGGGAGCGGGAGCGGATGCTAGCGCGACCGGCCGGGAGGGTGCCGGGCGGGGTCACCCCGCCCGGGCCAGGATCCGCGCTGCCGCTGCACGCAGGGGGGCTCCGGCGGGAAGGCGGAGCCGGTGGGGACGGATTTCGACCACGGATCGCGCACCGCGGACGGCGTTGACGGCGATCACTTCGCGGGCGGCCAGGAGATCGGCCAGGTCGAGGTCGGCCTCGCCGAGCTCCCGCCACGTCTCGCGGAGGACGTCGAGGGCCAGGCTCCGGACCCCGCCGAGCCCGGCCGGGGGCGTCACCAGGGTGCCGGCCGCGGTCCTCACCACCACGGCGCTCCGCGCACCTTCGACGAGCCGTCCGCGGTCGTCGAAGAGAAGCGCCTCCTGGCAGCCGAGCCGCGCGGCCCGCTCGAGTGCCCGCTCGAGCGCGGGGTGGCGGGGGCGCTTGGCGCCGGGAACCGGCCCCGGGCCGGGGTGGGGAAGGGCGAGCGCACGCCACTGCGGACCCTCCCGCGACAGCGGCCGCGCCACGGCCACGAGCCGGGGCCCGCTGCCGCCGCGGACCTCGATGCGCACGATGCGGGCTCGTCCGGGCGCGAGCGCGCGCACGGCATCGGCGACGCGCTCCGGGTCGGGTGGTTCGAGGCCGGCGCGTGGGGCGTCCCGTCGCAGGCGCGCCTGGTGGCGCCGCAAGAGGTGGAGCCGGCCGTCCCGGGCCAGCCCGGTGGTGCACACCGCCGGCCCCGGCCCCGGGGCCGGGGCTTCCGGAGCCAGGCCGCCGTCCACCCAGGCGGCGGGCGGCGGCCTCCCGGGGATCAGTGCCGCTCGGCCTCGTGGTAGTGGGTGAGGGTGGCGCCGTCGTAGATCTGCCGCGGGCGGCCGATCTTGAAGTCCTCGTCGGCGTGCATCTCGATCCAGTGGGCCAGCCACCCCGGCAGTCGGCCGATGGCGAACATGGGCGTGAACATGGTCGCCGGGATGCCGATCGCGTTGTAGATGATGCCGGAGTAGAAGTCGACGTTGGGGTAGAGCTTGCGCTCGATGAAGTACTCGTCGGAAAGCGCGATCTCCTCGAGCTCCACCGCGATCTCGAGGAGTTTCGAGTGCACGCCGAGGCGACCGAGCACGTCGTGGCACGCCTTCTTGATCACCCGCGCGCGGGGATCGTAGTTGCGGTAGACCCGGTGGCCGAAGCCCATCAGCCGTGAGGTGTCGTCCTTGCTCTTGGCGCGTTCGACGAACTGCCGTGCGGTCATGCCCTCGTCGCGGATGGCGACGAGCATGTGGATCACCTCCTGGTTCGCGCCGCCGTGGCGGGGGCCCCAGAGGGCGTTGATGCCCGCGGAGATGCACGCGAAGAGGTTCACCATCGAGGACCCCACGAGGCGCACGGTGCTCGTGGAGCAGTTCTGCTCGTGGTCCGCGTGGAGGATGAAGAGGAGATCGATGGCCTTGGCCACCACCGGCTCGACCACGTACTCCTCGCAGGGCGTGCCGAAGAGCATGTAGAGGAAGTTCTCCACGTAGCTCCGGCGGTTGTCCGGGTACATGAAGGGCTGCCCGATCGAGTGCTTGTAGGCGTAGGCCGCCATCGTCGGCAACTTGGCCAGCAGCCGGTGGACCGAGATCTCCACCTGCCGGGGGTCGCGGGGGTCGAGGCAGTCCGGGTAGAAGGTGGCGAGGGCACCCACGGCCGCCGAGCAGGCGGCCATCGGGTGCGCGTCCTTGGGCAGCGCGCCGTAGAACCGCTTGAAGTCCTCGTGGAGCATGGTGTGCAGGCGGACCGACTGCGAGAAGCGCTCGAGGGTCTGCTCCGTCGGGAGGTAGCCGTAGATGAGCAGGTGGGCCACTTCGAGGAAGTTCGAGTGCTCCGCGAGCTCCTCGATCGGGATCCCCCGGTAGCGGAGGATGCCGCGCTCGCCATCGATGAAGGTGATGGCGGATCGGCAGGCCCCGGTGTTCGCGAAGCCCGGATCGAGGGTGATCAGCCCCGTCTGGCTGCGGAGGTTCCGGGTGTCGACAGCCCGCTCGCCCTCGGTGCCCTGCACCACCGGGAGCTCGAAGACCTTGCCGTCGACGTGGAGTTCGGCCTTGAGAGACACGGTCACCTCCCTTCCTCCATCCGCACGAATGGGGCGGCCACCCGAGGGGGCCCGACACCGGGCGCAACGGCAGGAGCCCCTGCATCGTAGCCGACCCCCCGCGCTATCGACATGAGACCGGGGAGCCTTGAAGGGCGGGCCGACCGGTCCGGGGCCGCTGCGTCCGCACGGCCGGCGCCAGGCAGGGCACAGGGGCGGGTGAGTTTCCCTACGAATCTGGATCGCTGGGCACTGCAGGCGGCGCCGGGACCGGCCCGGTCGGTGTCACCACCACGATCGCGCGACGTCCGCTCCTCGCCTCGAAGCGCACCTCCACGGGAATCACCCGCGTGACCCGGTCGAGCTTCCGCCGCTTGACCACGATCGCGCGGCCACCGCGCTGCACGAAGGCGCGGATGGCCTCCGCATCCTCGAGCTGCGCGACGCGCCGACCGCCGTAGTAGAGCAGGCCGCCGACGAGGGCCCGATCGCCGACCAGCCCGATCCGCGCGCCGGGCGGGGTGAGGGCCGCGGCCGCCTCGGCGATGGGCCGGGGCGACTTCTCCGGGTCGAGCGCCGGCTGCACCACGGCGAAATAGACGAGCTGCACCGCCGCCGCGGCTCCCACCGAGACGGTGATCCGCGCCAGGGGCAGCGCGCGCATGCGCCCCGGGAGCCAGGTCGCCGCCGCCGCGAGGGCGGCAATGGCCAGCAGGAGCGGTGCGGTCGCCTCGGGGACGAGCTCGCCGAAGCCGCCCAGCAGCCCGGTCGCGCGGTCGGGGGCGAGGGTGCCGGCGGCACCGACCAGGGCCAGCAGACAGGCCCCGAGCCAGCCGAGAACGCGCAGCCCGGGCGGCAGGTGGACGCGGCCCGCGAGCTTCGCCTCGAGGGCTCCGGCGATCAGCAGGGCAGCGCCGGGCAGGGCGGTCATCATGTAGATCCCGCGCTTGCCGCCGGAAAGCGAGAAGAAGACGAAGGTGGCCACCACCCACGCGGTGAGCAGGCGCCATGCGCGGCGCTCGGGCTCCGGGAGCTCGGGGCTCTTCAGGTGGCGCCACACCTCGGGCACGACCCAGGGAAGCAGGAGGGACCAGGGCAGGAGCTCGACCGGGAACTGGTAGAAGAAGTAGTAGAAGGGCCGGGCGTGGGAGGTCCCGGCGAAGAAGCGGCCCAGGACGTTCTCGACCACCGCCTCCCCGAAGAAGCCCGGAGGAGCCAGGGCCACGGCGCCCGCCAGCCAAGCGAGGGCGGGACCGAGGGAGAGCACGAGGCCCGCCGGTCGCAACAACCCGGCGAGGTCCCGCAGGCGCCCGTCGAGCAGGAGGAAGCAGGCGATCACCGAGACGGGCACCAGGAAGCCCACCGGGCCCTTGGTGAGCACAGCGAGACCCATCGCCCCGTGGAGCGCGAGAAGGCCCCGGCGTCGCGAGCCGATGCCGCGGTCCAGCCGGTAGAAGGCCACGAGCGCGGCGGTCTCGAGCAGCGTGAGCAGCGGGTCGAGCTGTGCGCGCCGGGCGTTTTCGGCGAAGCCCCAGGTGGTCGCGAGCAGGGCCGCCCCGAGCAGGGCGGCGGGCCCGGAGAGCAGGCGCGTGCCCAGCCAGAGCACGAGTCCGAGCGTCGCGAGCCCCGCAAACGCCGAC
>JALSIO010000048.1 GCA_026989995.1 Myxococcales bacterium | reverse complement strand
CGCCGCGGGTCCCTATGTTGGCGGCCATGCCCCTTCCCCGGAAGCCCGCGTCCCTGCCGCCGCGCGCCCGTGGTTGAGCACCCCGCCCGCAGTTCGGCAGCGGGTGCCGCGAGCCCCCGACGGGCGGGCTGGCGCCGCCTGCTCACCCGCCCGCCGCTCGAGCCCGTCGCCCTCGAGACCTACCGCCGTGAGCGCATCCGGGAGCTCCTCCTGCCGGTGGCGGGTGCGCTCATGGAGGCCGGCTTCGTCGGGGTGATCGCGGACAAGGTCTACGCCGTCGATCCCTTCCTGCTCGCGCTGATCACCGCAGCCCCGATGTTCGGCAACCTCTCGAGCTTCTTCTGGGCGCGGGTGGCCGACGGGCGGCCGAAGATGCGGCTGCTGACCGCGCTTCAGGCGGCCTTTGCCGCTGGCGTGGGAGCCATCGCCCTGCTGCCGGAAGGGCGCGTGGGCGGCTGGCTGCTCGCCCTCGACGTGGTGGCGGTGCGGCTGCTTCTCGGCGGCGTCATCACCGTGCGGAGCCTGGTGTGGACACGCAACTACCCGCGGGCGGTCCGGGGGCGGGTGACCTCGCGGCTCGCCCTCACGGCCACGGCCGTGATGGCGGTCACCTCGCTCGGCGGAAGCGCGGTCCTGGACGCTTCTCCCGCCTCCTTCCGCGCGCTCTACGCGCTCGGAGCGGTTCTCGCCGCGCTCGGCGTGGTCGCCCACGCGCGCGTGCGGCTGGTGGGGGAGGAGGACGGGCGGCCCCGGCTGGCGCCCGTGCGGCCGCGACCCGAGGCAACGGACGCGCCCGAGTCCACGGCACCGCTGGAGCCCTCGCCGCCGGGAGGCGGCATGCTGGCGCTGCTCCGGGCGGATCCGCTCTATGCCCGCTACCTGGGATGGCAGTTCCTCCTCGGCGTCTCGAACATGATGGTCGAGGGGCCGCTGATCCTGCTCGTCTCCCGCGAGCTCGGTGCCGGCTATGCCACGAGCGTGGCCCTCACCCTGGTCGTGCCGCTGCTGCTCTCCATGCTCACCCTGCCGATCTGGGCCGTGTACCTGGACCGGGTGCACATCTCGGAGTTTCGGGCGCGGCACTCCTGGCTGTGGAGCCTCGGGCAGTCCCTGCTCTTCCTGGGTGCCCATGCCGGCTCCCTGGCCTGGGTGGCCGCGGGACGCGTGGTCCTGGGGGTCGCACGGGGCGGCGGCCAGCTTGCCTGGCAGCTCGGCCACAACGACTTCGCGGGCCCGGAGCGCGCGGCGCACTACATGGGTCTCCATGTGACCCTGACGGGACTTCGAGGCGCCTTCGCGCCCTTCGTCGGCATGCTCCTCTACGTGGGGTGGCGCGGTACCGAGGTGCCAGTCGTCGGCGTCTCGCTGCCGGCATGGGACGGCCTCGGGTCCGGCACCATGGCGCTCGCGGCCGCCCTTTCCGCCTTGGCGACCCTCGGCTTCGGAGCGCTGCACCGTCGGATCCGCCGCGAGGGCCGGGGAGTCCCGGGGCCGGAGGGCAGCCTGGGGTGACGGGTCGGCGCCCGGGCCCGGCCTGCCGGGTGCGCGGCGCGTGCCGGGGCGGGGCGGGGGGCGGGTGTGCGCCGCACCCGGGGAACGCGGCCCCCGGGTGGGGCCGTCCCTGCGCTCAGCCGGCGTCCGGCCGGTGGACCGAGATCCGGGGGCGCGGGTCGGGATCGAGGGGCTCGCCGGCGAGGGCCCGCAGGGCCCGGTCCCGGTCCTCCACGGGCCCCGTGGTCACGCAGAACTCCACCAGGTTTCCGGAGGGGTCCTTGGTGTAGATCGAGTGGCACCAGTGGTGGTCCATCTCCACGACCTCGAGGCCGAGGCCCACCCAGCGATCCCGGATCTTCCGCAACTCCTCCAGGTCCCGCGCGCGGAAGGCGATGTGGTTGACCCAGTCCGGCAGGCCTGCCGCAGCCGAGATGCCGGTGGGGAATTCCCGGGGGATCTCCGGGTCGTCGAGCTCCCAGAAGGCCATCATCTCCCCGCCGCCCGTGTCGTAGAAATAGTGGCGGGCCCGTCCCCCTGTCGGGGTGACGGCGACCTCCGCCCGCACGAGCTCGAAGCCCATGGCGCCGGTGTAGAAGTCGTGGACCGCTTTCATGTCGCGGACGGCAAGGGCGAGGTGGTGATAGGGCATGCTGCGCTTCGCCTCCCGGCCGGGGCCTTCGCCCCCTGCGGCGGAGGGTAGGCGTCCCCTCCCGGGCCTTCCAGCGGCCCGCCGCTTGACAGGTGCCTCGTCGTGCCTATGGGAGGCTGGCCGTGTCCGGTGGCCCCCCTGCGGCCGCCCGCCGTCCGGCGCACCCGGATCGGGCGTGGCCTGCCGCTCACGACTTCGGCCGGGCGGTCGTGCCGGCCCGGCGGCCGGGAGTGGATTCGTGCGGATCGCCCAGCTCGCCCCCCTCGTGGAGGCCGTGCCGCCCGGGACCTACGGCGGTACGGAGCGCGTCGTGGACTGGCTCTGCCGCGAGCTCACTGCCCGCGGTCACGAGGTGACGCTCTTCGCCTCCGGCGACTCCAAGACCGCCGCACGCATCGTGCCGGTGGCGCCGCGGGCGCTTCGCACCTCGGGGACCCTCCACGATCCCATCGCCTGGCACCTCGCCTCGGTGGAGCGCCTCCGGGGCTGCGCGCGGGATTTCGACGTGATCCATTCCCACCTCGACTACCTGCCCCTGCCCGCCCTCCGGGGCGTGCCGACGCCCGTGGTGACGACGCTGCACGGCCGGCTGGACGTGAGCGGCCTGCGCGAGATCTACCGGCACTTCCCGGACCGACCCCTGGTGGCCATCTCCGACGCGCAGCGCCAGACCCTCCCCGAGCTGCCCTGGGCCGGCACCATCCACCACGGCCTGCCGGTGAACGACTATCCCTTCGGCCCGGGAGACGGGGACTTCTTCCTCTTCCTGGGGCGGATCTCCCCGGAGAAGCGCCCGCACGTGGCCATCGACGTCGCGCGGCGCGCCGGCGTGCGCCTGGTCCTCGCGGCCAAGGTCGACGCCGCGGACCGCGCCTACCACGAGGAGCGGGTGCGGCCGCTGCTCGGCGAACCCGGCATCGAGTTCCTGGGCGAAGTCGACCACCGGGAGAAGGTCGAGCTGCTCGGACGGTGTCGCGCGCTGCTCTTCCCCGTGCTGTGGCCCGAGCCCTTCGGCCTCGCGATGATCGAGGCGCTCGCCTGCGGGGCTCCGGTGATCGCCCGGCGTTGTGGCTCCACGCCGGAGGTGGTCCGTCACGGCGAGACGGGACTGCTCTGCGACGACGACGACGCCCTGGTCCGCGCGCTCACGGAGGTCGACCGGATCGACCGGCTCGCCTGCCGGCGCGACGTGGAGGAGCGATTCTCCTCCGCCCGCATGGCGGCGGACTACGAGGCCGTCTACCGGCGGGTGGGCTCGGAATCGGCCACGGTCCGCCGGCAGACGGCCTGACCGGGTCGGTTCAGCCCGCCTGGACGGGCACGGTGCGCGACCGGTGCCGGTCGCTCTTGGGCAGGTGCAGCTCGAGCACGCCGTCGCGCAGCTTCGCCGCCACGCGGCTCGCATCGATGTCCTCCGAGAGCTGGAACTCCCGGTGGAAGCCGCCGAGACGGTACTCGGTGAGCAGCGGCTGCCAGCTCGGGTCCGGACGGACCGAGAGCCGGGCGTCGAGGGTGAGGAGATTCCGGTCGACCCGGATGTCCACGGATCGCTCGTCGACGCCCGGGAGGTCCACGTAGACGATGTACTCCTCCCCGCTCTCGAGGATGTCCACGTCCGGCCGGAAGCGCGGCTCCGGCCGGCTTCCCTCCCTCTCCACCTCGGCCTTCTGGCGGGGCTCGAGCGACGTGCTCGCCTGGTAGTCAGCCATGGGATTCCTCCTCGCCACGTGGCCCGGCGGTGGTGGGGCCGGGCACGATCCGCGTGCTTTCGCTCAGACCGGCTTCACCTCGATGCGCCGGGACTGAAGCTCCGGCCGCTTCGGAACGCGGAGGATCAGCACCCCGTGGTCGAGCCGGGCCTCGACGCCCTCGGGGTCGATGTCCGCCGGGAGCTCGAAGGCGCGGGAAAAGGTGCCCCCGCGCCGCTCGGCCCGGTGCACGGCAACCGCGCCCTCCGCCGGAGGCGCCACCTCCCGCCGTCCCTGGATGCGGAGCACGTTGCCGGTGACCTCCACCCGGAGGTCCTCCGCACGCACCCCCGGCAGCTCGGCCGTAAGCACGAAGGCGCCCCCGCTGTCGTAGAGGTTCACGGCCGGGAACACGGCCGCGCCCCAGGTCGGCCGCGTGCGGGGCCCGAAGCTGCTGAACGCCGGCGCCCCGGCGAAGATCTGATCCATCTCGCGGCGGAGGTTGTCGAGGATCTGCCACGGATCGCGGGCGAAGGGGTCGAACGGGCTGCGGTCCGCCATCTCCTGGGCTCCTCTCGGTTCGCGGCGCCCGGGCTCCGTGCTCCCGGCCCCGCGCCGGCTTCGCGGCCATGCCTAAGCACCTCCCGGAACCGGTCAAGGTCGCTTGACGGGCCGGCCCGGAGGGGCGAGTCTGCGAGGGCACCGGCGGTGTCCCGGCCCGGCTCTGCAACGCTCGCCGCTGCGGCAAGGAGGCCCGGCGCATGGATGCCCGCCGCAGGGCGGCCCGCTGGAAGCTCCGCAACCGGCTGCACTCGATCCTGCTGCTGGGCTGCCTGCTGGCGCTCGCGGCCCTGATCGCCCGGATGCTCCTCGGCCCCACCGCCGTGCCCTGGCTGATGGGTGTGACGCTGGCCGGGCTGCTCTCGGCCGCGAGCGTTCCGCGGGATCTCGTGCTGCGACTCGCCGGGGCCCGCCCCCTGCATCCGGCCGAGGCGCCCGGCCTGCATGCGGCCCTCCACGAGCTCGCGCGGCGCGCGGGGCTGCCCCGCGCGCCCGCGCTCTACATCCTGCCCCGCGAGCTGCTGAACGCATTCTCGGTAGGCTCCCGGGAGAACGCGGCGGTGGTGGTGACCACGGGCCTGCTGCGGAGCCTGGAGCCGCCGGAGCTCGTCGCGGTACTGGCCCACGAGGTGGCCCACGTGGCCCACGACGACATGCGGGTGATGCTCCTCGCGGACTTCGCCGCACGGATCACCGGAAGCCTGGCAGTCGCCGGGCTCTTCCTCCTCGGGCTGAATCTCCCCCGTCTCGCGGGTGAGGAGCTCGTGGTCGCGTGGCCCGTGGTGGTGCTGCTGCTCGCGGCCCCGGCAGGGACCGGGCTGCTCCAGCTCGCGCTGTCCCGAAGCCGGGAGCGGGAGGCAGACCTCGAGGCGGTGCGCCTCGCCGGAAGCCCGCGGGCCCTCGCCTCCGCCCTCCGCAAGATCGATCGCCACCGGGAGTCGTGGATCGAGCGGCTCGTCCTCCGGCGACGCCACGGCGCCGAGCCGGCCTGGCTCCGCACCCACCCGACCACCGAGGAACGCATCCGCACCCTGCTCGCGCTCGAGGAGGAGGCCGCGGAGGAGGCGCTGCTCGAGCCGGAGGAGCTCGCGAGGCTGCTCCACGGCCTTCCGGCGCCCCGCCGGCGCTGGTTCGTCCGCTGAGCACAGATTGGCGAGACCGGACGCTACGCGACGCGGACGCAGAAGGGGCCCCCGGTGTCCTCGGACCGGGGGCCCCGCAGGCGCTCAGGCCTTCCGGCCTTCCGACCTTGCGAACGGACCGCAGCCCAGCGGCAGCCTCTACGGCGCCGTGCAGACGGAGTGGGCGATCACCACGGCGTCGTTTCCCGAGACATTCAGGATGTCCAGGACCGGCGTGACCGAGTAGAACTCGCCGGCGATGAAGCCGCGCTCGAGCTCCGAGGCGCTCACGCTGCCGGGGGGATCTCCGGAGTTGTCCGTGGTGAAATCCTGGACGCCGCCGATCCCGTCGTTGGTGTCCTTGAGCTCGGCGGAGACCCCCTCCGTGGTGCTGATGCTGGGCCCGAGGGGGGGCATGTTGGTGCCCACGCCGCTGTTGTCGCAGCTGCCGCTGGTGAGCTGCGAGACACTGGTGAGCGCGTTGAACCAGATGCCCTCGTTCGGGGCCGCCGTCGTCGCCGTGACACCCACGCAGCGCAGGTCGCCGTTGGTCGTGGCGTTGTCGCAGAAGAAGGCGTCCGCCCCCGCGATCAGCGGATCACCGCTGCAGTCGTCGCCGTCGCCGTTCTCGTCGGAATCGACGCAGACGTGCACATCGAGGCCCGGCTGGGTCCCGGTGGCTCCGTTGATGAAGCCCACCGCGCCGTGCTGGGCGATGCAGACGTCGCTGCCGAGGGCGCTGGCCTGAAGCGACTTCGAGGGGCTGGCCACGATGACCTTGAGGCC
>JALSIO010000047.1 GCA_026989995.1 Myxococcales bacterium | reverse complement strand
CCTCCGGCAGGAGCTCGAGAGGAGTCTCCGGCGGCTGGATCGCCTGCCTCCGGACCGGGCCCGGGTCGAGTCCTTCCTCCTCGGCGGTCGCGCGATCCGCACGCTCGTGCTCGACCCCCTGCTCCCCGAGGAGATTGCGCCGGGGGATGCCCGGCGCGCGCTGGCGGAGACGCTTCGCCGCTACGACCGCGCGGGCCGGGCCGCGTGGCGGCCCTTCCTGGCCCGTTTCGGGCTGCCGGGGCTTCCCACCCCGGTGGACGCGCGGATGGAGGAATCGGTGGGCGCGGGCAGCCCGGCCCGGAGCCCCGGAGGAGGGGTCCGATGAGTCGGAGACCCGCGGTGCAGGGAGATGGCGCCACCTTGCGCGAGGTGCTCGGCCGGGAGGAGATCGCGGCGCTCCTCGAGATGAACGACCTTCGCTCCTGGATCTCGCTCGCGGTGGATTGGGTCCTCATCGCGGCGGGGATGGCGATGGTGGCGGCCTGGCCGAATCCGCTCACGGTGATCCTGGCGCTCTTCGTGATCGGCGCCCGCCAGCTCGGCCTCGCCGTCATCATGCACGAGGCCTCCCATCGCTCCCTCTTCCGGAACCGGAAGCTCAACGACTTCGCGGGGAACTGGCTCGCGGCCTATCCCATCTGGAGCGACCTGTACCCCTACCGCCCCTACCACCTGCAGCACCACGCGAAGACCGGCGGGCCGGAGGACCCGGACCTCGGGCTCGTGCGGCCCTTCCCGATCACCCGCTCGAGCTTCCGGCGGAAGGTGCTCCGCGACCTCTCGGGCCGCACGGGGATCAAGTTCGCGCGGGCCGCCTGGCGGCGCACCTTCGGCCGGGCCCGCGAGGACGAGCTCGCGCGTCGCGCCGCCATCGGGGTGACGGTCACCAACGGCGCGCTCCTCGGCCTCCTCGCGCTGCTCGGCCACCCCGAGCTCTACCTCCTCTGGGTGGGCGCCTGGCTGACGACCCACACGCTGGTGACCCGCATCCGCGCGATCGCCGAGCACGCGCTTACGCCGGATCCGGACGATCCGCTGCGGAACACCCGCACCACCCTCGCGGGTCCCCTCGAGCGGCTCTTCATCGCGCCGAACCGGGTGAACTACCACCTCGAGCACCACCTGCTGATGACGGTGCCGCACTACCGGCTTCCGGCCATGCACCGCCTGCTGCGGGAGCGGGGTCTGCTCGACCGGGCCTGTGTGGAACGCGGCTACCTGGCGGTGCTTCGCCGCGCCGTCTCGCGGCCCGAGCCGGAGCCCGCCGCGGCGGCCTGATCTCAGGCACCGGAGCGGAGGGCCCGCGCGCGGCCCGTCGCTAGGGCGTCGCGGTGACGATGAGCTCGATCACGTGGCCGTCGGGATCGCGGGTCCAGATCTGGCCGCCGCGGGGACTCTCGAGGATCTCGAGGTCGTGGGCGAGGAGCGCCGCCTTCGCCTCCTCGTAGTCGGCCACGGCGAAGGCGGCGTGGCGGCCCATGGGATTGAGCACCGGCGGGGGCTCTCCCACCGGCGCGCCCTCGGGCACCTCGATCAGGTGCACCTCGCAGGGCCCCGCCCGGTACCAGACTCCGCGCACCGGCCCCATGTCCGGTCGCGGGATGGGCTCGAGGCCGAGCACGCCCTCGTAGAAGGCGCGGCTGCGCTCGAGGTCGCGCACCGGGAAGGACATGTGGTGGGCGCTGATGGAGAGCCCCATCGTGATCTCCCTGGCGTTCCGGCTCAGGCGGCGGTGAGCTCGTCCCGCGCGCGCTGCTCGAAGGCGGCGTAGAGGCGCGGGGCGAGCTCGCCGAAGCGCACGGCGCTCGCCGGGTCGTCCGGGTAGCGGAGCACGGCGGCGAGCTCGCCCACCAGCTCCTGCGTGGTGCGCTCACCGAGGCCGAAGAGGAGAAGGGATTCCTCCCGTCCGGCGACGCCGAAGCGCACGAGGTCCCGGAAGGCCTGCATCAGCATGAGCGTGTAGGGCCCCTCCCAGGCCTCGAAGATGGCGGCATCCCGCCACAGCCGCGGAAGCGGCGAGAAGCGCTCCTCGATGCCGTTTCCCCCGAGCACCATCATGGCCCGGTAGACGCGCTCCACGGCCTGGCGGGTTCCGAGCGCCTTGGCGAGGCTCACGAGCACCCGCGACCACAGGCGCTGCGCCTCGTCGTCGGGCTTCTCCGCGGCCGCCACCCACGCATCGACGGTGGCGAAGGCACCGGCCTCGGCCAGCTCCGTCTGCTGCTCGAGCTCCTCGAGGGATGTGGCGAGCAGCGGGTGCTCCTCGAGTCGGCGCCCGAAGGCGTGGCGGAAGGCGGCGTAGGCCCGGGCCTCGCGCACCGCCGCCCGGGTGATGGCCGCCGAGGCGAGCACGCAGTGGATGCGGCTGGTGACCAGCACCACGGCGACCATGTCCCGCAGCCCCTTCTCGAGGGGCCCCACGGCGAAGCCCCGGGCGCCCTCGAAGTCGATCTCGGCGGTGGGCAGCGCCCGCGTTCCGAGCTTGTCCTTGAGGCGGAGGAAGCGGTGGCCGTTCCGCCGGCCGTTCCAGAGGCGCGGCACGCAGAAGAGGCTCACCCCCGGGGCGCCCTCCGGCGCACCGGGAACCCGCCCGGTGACGAGCCAGTAGTCTGCGGTCGGATTGGAGCAGAACCACTTGGTCCCCTCGAGCTCGAAGAGGCCGTCTCGCGCGGGCCGCGCGAGCAGGGCGTTGGTGCCGGCATCGCTCCCGCCCTGGATCTCGGTCACGAACTGGGCACCGTGAACGAAGCGCTCCGGCGTCGAGGATTCGATCGCTTCGAGTACCTCCCGGTTCCGCCGGTCCCGGCCCCGGGCGCGGAGGATGCGCGCGAGGCCGTCGGTGCAGGCCGTGCTGCAGGTGACACCGGCCTCTCCGTTCTGATTCAGCAGGTAGACGATCGCGTAGCGCGCCCGCTCGGGGAGATCGGGTTGCCACAGTCCGGAGCCGTGGATCTCGGCGAGGGCCTCGCGGGTCTCGGCGGGGATCACCACCTCCACGTCTCCGCGGTGGTACGGATCCGGATCGGACAGCCGGGGCAGGTTCTCGCGGCGCTCGACGAAGTCGGCGATCTCGCGGAGGCGGGTGGCCGCGAAGCGCCCGAAATGCTCCACGAGGGCATCGGCGGCTCCGGGAAGCGGCCGGGAGCCGAGCCAGCGCTCGAGGAGCCGGTCGCCCTCCAGGTAGCTCGTCGGCCGCGCCGAGAGGTAGCCGTCGAAGGTGTACGCGCCGGCTCCGGCCGCTTCGCCTGCCCGCATCGTGGCTCCTCCGCTGCCGCCCCGCTCTCCGAGGACATCCCCGCCCCGGCGGCGGGGGGCGGGGCCTTCAGCGCGCGCTCGGGGCCAGGAGGGCGAGGATCACCTGCTTGAGGTGCTCGCGGGTCCGGGCCCGGATCGCCGGATCGCCCACGTCCGCTCCGAAGAGCTCCCGGTAGTGGGCCTTCGAGAGGACGTGGTGATGGAGGATACCCTCCATGGTCACGAGCAGGAGCCCGGGGTCGAGGGGGAGCCCCGCCGGGGCGCGTTCCCGGGCGATGGTGTCGATG
Source organism: Myxococcales bacterium (assembly GCA_026989995.1). Lineage (GTDB taxonomy): Bacteria > Myxococcota_A > UBA9160 > UBA9160 > JALSIO01 > JALSIO01. The sequence goes on along the minus strand of JALSIO010000047.1, from coordinate 2,764 downwards.
AAACGGATCCAGCGGGGTCCCTCGAGGCTGGCGCCGCGGGGGAGGGCCTCGCCGAGGGCGGCCCGGGCGGAGACCGCCACCCAGCCCCGGTGGGCGACGAAGAACTCGAAGAGGTCGTCCACGACCCGGTCCACGACCTCCGGGAAGGACGCCGACTCCCGCGCGATGGCGGTGATCCGGCGGATCAGCTCGTCGTCGAATCGGCTCAGGACCGCCTGGTAGAGGCCGAGCTTCGAGCCGAAGTGGTGCTGCACCGTAAAGGGCCGGACCCCGCTGGCCTCGGCGATCTCCCGCAGCGCGACACCCCGGTAGCCGCGGGCGGCGAAGAGGCGCTCGGCGCGGTCGAGAATCCGCCGGCGGGTCCGCTCCGATTCGCGGCGGGAGCGGCGACCGGGCCCCCGTGCGCGCGGCCGCGGTGCCGCGGAGTGCGCCGGAGGTTCGCGCCGGGCCACCGCTGCGCCGCCCTTCAGGCGGGCCGCAGCCGGTAGCGGATCGGGAGCCGCTTCACGCCGCCGACGAGTGCAGAGTGCAGGCGATCCACGGGCCCGGCGAGCTCGATCTCCTCGATGCGCGGCAGGAGGTGCTTGTAGGCCACGCGCAGCTCGAGGCGCGCGAGGTGGGAGCCGAGGCAGAAGTGCTCGCCGATCCCGAAGCCGAGGTGGCGGTTGGGCTTGCGGTCGATGCGGAAGCGGTAGGGCTCGTCGAAGACCTCCTCGTCGCGGTTGGCCGAGGGGTAGAAGAGGGCGAGGGCATCGCCGGCCCGGATCTTCCTGCCCCGGATCTCGCAGTCCTCGGTGGCGGTGCGCGCGAAGTGGATGATGGGGGTGGTCCAGCGCACCACCTCCTCCACGGCGGAGTCGAGCAGCTCCGGCTGGCGCTGGAGGCGGCGGAGCTCGTCGGGGTGCTCCACGAAGGCCAGCATGCCGCCCGTGGTGGCGTTCCGGGTGGTCTCGTTGCCGGCCACGACGATGATCAGGCACCAGGCCATCACGTCCAGGAAGGGCAGCGGCTCGCCGTCCACCTCCGCGTGGGCGAAGAGGGTGACGAGATCGTCGGCGGGATTCTTCTTCTTCTCCTCGACGAGCCGCGTGAAGTAGCCGAAGAGCTCGGCCATGGTGGCGCGGGCCGCCTCGTCGGGGGTGCTGTCTTCCGGGGTGTACTCCGGGTCACCGGCGCCGATGATCCGGTTGGTCCACTCGAAGAGCAGGTTCCAGTCCTCGCGCGGCACCCCGAGGAGCCAGGCGATCACCGCGATGGGGAGCGGGGCCGAGATGCGCTCCACGAAGTCGCACTCGCCCTCGATCCCCTCCTCCGTGAGTGCGTCCACGATCTCGCGGCCTATGCGCTCGATGTCCCCGTGGATGCGCCGCAGCGCGCGCGGGGTGAAGCGCTTCGAGACGAGCTCCCGGTATTTTCCGTGTTTGGGCGGGTCGAGCTGGATCAGGGTGGGCGGGAACTCATCGGCCTGGCGCTCGGGCTGGTGGCTCAGGACCAGCCGGGGGCCACTCGCGAAGCGGGTCGGCTGCTTTGAGATCGAGACGATGTCGGCGTGGCGGGTGATGCACCAGAAGGGGATCCCCTCGGTCTCCTCCCAGCGGTAGACCGGGTCGTGGTGGCGCATCCACTTCCAGATGCCGTGGGGGTAGCCGTGGGCTGCGTAGTGGTCGGGGTGCAGGATGTGAAACCCGCCGAAATCCGGAGTGCCGCCGCTCATCCGCTCCTCCCGCTGCCCGGCGGGGGAATCCTATCCCGGAAGCGGTCGCCCTGCCGGTCGCGACCGCCAGGCGCCCGCGGCGTCCGGATGTGTCGGGCCCTTGCGCACACCCCGGTCTTCCGGGCGTTCAGCGCGCGGGAAGGGGCTCGCGGGGCGCGGCCGTCCGGGCCTCGCCGCCGACGCGCGGCGCACCGGGCGGCAGGGACGCGGGCCGGCCCGCCTCTCGGGCCGACTCCGGGAGCGGTGCCAGCAGCAGGAGGGGTGTGTCCTGGTGTCGCTCCACCACGAGGGCAGCCTGGTAACCGCGCGGCCAGCCCAGGCGATCCACCTCGGGACCCTCGGCGATCAGCCAGGAGCGCGGACGCCGCGGACCCGCTCCCGGCGGGGGGACCGGCGGCTCGCCGAGCTCGGCGACACGGACGCGTCCGAGGGCCCAGTGCGGCGAGAAATCGAGCCTGCCGTAGACCGCGACCGCCCGGTTCGCGACCAACGGCCGGGCGGCGCGGTAGAAGGGCACGGGACTTCGAAGTGCGCTCTGCGCGGGGTGGAGCAGGAGCAGCTGGAAGAGCGCCGCCGCGAGGCACAGCGCGGCCACCTGGCCCACCGGGTTCTCGCGCGATCCCCTCGGCAGGCGGAGGCCGACCCCGGCGAAAAGCAGGCCGACCGCCCCCGCGGTCACCGGCAGCCAGGGGAGGAGCCCCGGCAGGGCCGCCACCGGCTCCGGGGCCCACCGCTCGAGGAGGTGGGGGGCCAGGTGGGCCAGGACGGCGGCCGCGACGAGGAGTGTCCCCGTCAGGAGCAGGGCGACGGCGAAGAGACAGGCCGGGACCCGGGTGAGCCAGCGCGCCACCCGTCCCTCGTCGCGGAAGGTCGCGCCGCCCCCCAAGGGCGAGCAGCACCGGCGCCGCCAGCAACGCGAGCCCGGGGAGGAGGGGAGCCAGGTACAGATGGCGCTTGGCGGGAAGCGCGCTCCATACCGCCAGGGTCGGCAGGACCCAGGCCAGCGCGAGGGAGGCGGGGAGCTCCCGGCGCCGGCGCAGGCCCACAGCA
>JALSIO010000046.1 GCA_026989995.1 Myxococcales bacterium | reverse complement strand
CGGTGCGAAGTCGTCCACCGCCAGCCCGCGCGCCCGCCACGCCTCGAGGTAGGTGAAGCCGTTGGCCAGGGTGAAGGCGAGCTGGGTGATCGGATTCGCTCCCGCCTCGGCCATGTGGTAGCCCGAGACGGAGACCGAGTAGAAGTTCCGGACGCGGTTCCGGACGAAGAACTCCTGGACGTCTCCCATCAGCCCGAGCGAGAACTCCGTCGAGAAGATGCAGGTGTTCTGCGCCTGGTCCTCCTTCAGGATGTCCGCCTGCACCGTGCCGCGGATCCGCCCGAGCACCTCGCTCCGGATGCGGTGGTAGGTCTCCGCGTCCACCGCCCGCCGCCCCGGAATTCCCAGCAGCGAGAGCCCGAGGCCGTCGTGGCCCTCGGGCAGGGGTCCCCGGTAGACCGGCGGGTCCGCCGGCAGATGCCGGCGCCGGACCTCCTCGAGGCGCCCGATCTCCCGCAGGTGGCGTTCGACCTGCTGGTCGATGGCGGCATTCAGGAAGAAGGCGAGCACCACCGGCGCCGGGCCGTTGATGGTCATGGAGACCGAGGTGCTCGGTGCGGCGAGGTCGAAGCCCGAGTAGAGCTTGACCGCATCCTCGACGGTGCACACCGAGACCCCGGAGTTGCCGACCTTCCCGTAGATGTCCGGCCGGGTGCCGGGATCCCGCCCGTAGAGGGTCACGCTGTCGAAGGCGGTGGAGAGCCGGGCGCCGGCCTGGTTCCGCGCCAGGAAGTGGAAGCGCCGGTTGGTGGCCTCGGGGGTGCCCTCGCCGGCGAACATCCGGGTGGGGGCCTCCTCCTCCCGCTTGAAGGGGAAGACGCCCGCGGTGAAGGGGAAGAACCCCGGGACGTTCTCCATCCGGAGGAACCGCAGGCGGTCACCCCAGGCCTCCGTACGGGGAAGCGCGACCCGGGGAAGGGGCGTTCCCGCGAGCGTGGTGACGTGGTTGCGCACCACCACCTCCCGCTCGCGGACGCGGTAGCTCTGCTCCGGGGCGCCGTAGCGCTTCCGAAGCGCATCCCACTCCTGCAGGGCGCGAAGGCTCTCGGGCTCGAGGGCCGCGAGCGCATCGTTGTAGCGGGCGCGGAGGCGCCGCACGAGCGGATCGGGGTGTGCCTCCACCTCCCCGGCCGGATAGGGGCGCGCCTCCGCCGGCGGCGCGTCGCCGAAGGCGCCGACGCTCCGGGCGAGGGCGAAGGCCTCCTGCGCGCGGTCGGCCTCCCGCCTCGTGCGCTCGCGGTAGGCCCGCACGGTGCGGGCGATCTCCTCGAGGTAGTGGCTGCGCTCGGGTGGGATCAGCGGCCGCAGCGGCGGAGCCGGCCGCTCCACGGCCGGCGGCACGCCGAAGCGCGCGCCGCCCGCCTCGGCCACCTTGCGGCGCAACAGGCGGTAGACCCGCTCCGTGGCCGGGTCGTTCCAGCTCCGCGCCACCGCCGGAAGCACCGGCAGCTCGGCATCCGGCAGGTCGAAGGCCCCCCGATTCCGGCGCCACTGCTTGCGGACGTCGCGGAGCGCATCCTCGGCGCCGGGGCGGTCCGCCTTGTTGAGCACCACGATCTCCGCGAGATCGAGCATGTCGATCTTCTCGAGCTGCGAGGGAGCGCCGTATTCCGGGGTCATCACGTAGACCGGAAGGTCCACGCGGTCGACGATCTCCGAGTCCGCCTGCCCGATTCCCGCGGACTCGAGCAGCACCAGGTCGTAGCCTGCTGCCCGGAGCACGAGCAGCGCGTCGTCCACCACCGCGGAGAGCGCCCGGTGCGCCTGGCGGGTGGCCAGCGAACGCGCGAACACGCCCGGACCGGAGAGCGCATTCAGCCGGATCCGGTCGCCGAGCAGTGCCCCCCCGCTCCGCCGCCGGGTGGGATCGACGAGCAGGAGCGCGATCCGGGCCTCGGGATCGTCGAGGCGGAAGCGACGGAGCATCTCGTCGGCAAAGGAGGACTTCCCCGCGCCGCCGGTGCCGGTGATCCCCACCACCGGCACGCGGCCCGCGCGGCGCCGGAGCGCCTCCCGGACCGCCTCCCGCTCCTCGGCTCCCGCCGGTGCTGCTTCGAACCACGAGATGAGGCGCGTCACCGCCCCCGGGGCGTCCGGTGCCAGCCGGGCGAGGAGCTCCTGCGGCGCATCGACCGGCCGGGCGGCCCGGACGGTACGGCAGGCCCGCAGGATCTCGTCGATCATCCCCTCGAGGCCGAGGGCCCGCCCATCTTCGGGGCGGAAGATCCGCGCCACGCCGCCCGCTTCGAGGCTCCGGGCCTCCTCCGCCGTGATGGTGCCCCCTCCGCCTCCGTAGACGCGCACGTGGGCAATCCCGAGCTCCCGAAGCCGCGCCACGAGGTAGCTGAAGAACTCCATGTGCCCGCCCTGGTAGGAGGACACCGCCACTGCGTCGGCGTCCTCCTGCAGCGCGGCCTCCGCGATCTCGTCCACCGAGCGGTCGTGTCCGAGGTGGATGACCTCGGCCCCGCGGAGCTGCAGCAGCCGGCGGATGATGTGGATCGCGGCATCGTGTCCGTCGAAGAGCGAGGCCGCGGTCACCACGCGAACGGGGAGCGGCACGCCGGGCTCGAGCGCAGCAGCGGTGCTCATGCGGGATGATCCTCCCTCCGGGCGGCGGCGGCGCTGGCGGCGAGCTGCCGCCGGCGCCGGCCGACGTGCTCGCGGTAGCGCTCGATCTCCACGCGCAGGGCCTCGAGCTCCCGGATCCGGGCGTCGAGGTCGGAGAGCCGGCGGCCGAGGAGCTCATCGAGGTGCCCGAGCATCGCCTCGGTGCCGCCGGCGATCGCGTGGACGGCGTTGAGCTCGCGGATCTCGGCGAGCGAGAGGCCGAGCGCCTTGAGGCGCTGGATGAAGCGCAGTCGCTGCACCTCGTCCGGGCCGTAGACCCGCCTCCCGCCGGCACGCCGCCGCACGCCGGGCAGGAGCCCGAGCTCCTCGTAGTAGCGGACCGTGCGGGCCGAGAGGCCGAGGGCGGTGCAGACCTCGCCGATGGTCCGATCCTCCGGATCGGACCGGCGCCCGGCGGCCGGCGCCGCGGGGCGCCGGGTCGGCTCCGGTTCGCAACTCTTCCAGCTCACGTCAAGTGGCTAACACATCCCGGTCCAGGTTCCAACCTGGGGAGCCCCTCGGGGAGACATCCCTGCCAGTCGGGTCCGGAAGATCCTCCCGGCACTTCGCCCCGCCGACCGCCCCCGGGCGGGTCGCACACGCCCGTGTGCGGCGGCCGGATCACATCGGGACGATGCTGCGGGTCTTGCGCGGCGCCGGATCGCGGGGGCGATCGGCGATGGTGGCCAGGCGGCGGACGAGCTCCTCCCGCAGCCGCGCCGGCGGCACGACGTCGTCCACCACGAGCTCACAGGCCAGCCTCTCGATGTCCACGTCGCGGCGGTACTCCTCCCGCAGCCGCTCGGTGGTCGCCGCGCGCTCCGCCTCCGGGAGTGACTCGAGGCGGTTCTTGTAGACGGCATTGACTGCCGCCTCCGGGCCCATCACCGCGATCGTGGCGCCCGGCAGCGCGAGGGTGGCATCGGGCCGGAAGCCCGGGCCGCACATCGCGTAGAGCCCGGCGCCGTAGGCCTTGCGGACGATCACGGAGATCCGCGGCACCGTGGCTTCGGAGACGGCCTGGATCATCTTCGCCCCGGCGCGGATGATCCCCTCCCTTTCCACCTGCCGGCCGATCATGAACCCCGGAACGTCGGCGAGGTAGAGCAGCGGCAGGCCGAAGGCGTCGCAGAGCCCGATGAAGCGCGCCGCCTTGTCGGCCGACTCCACGAAGAGGACTCCGCCGCGGACCCGGGGCTGGTTGGCGACGATGCCGACCGGCCGGCCGTCGATGCGGGCGAGGAGCGTGAGCACCTCCTTCCCGTAGAGCGGCTTGATCTCGAAGGCCGAGCCTTCGTCCACCACCCGCTCGATCACCCGCCACATGTCGAAGGGCTTGTTCTCCTCCCGCGGCACGTGCTCCTCGAGATCCTCGCAGGAGGCGGCCGGGGGCCGCCCCGGCTCGCGGGGCGGCCGGGCCTCGCAGTGGGAGGGGAGGTAGGCGAGGTAGCGTCGCGCCGCCTCGATGGCCTCGGCCTCGCTCGCCACGAGGAGATCTCCGCAGCCCGAGACGCTGCAGTGCATCCGGGCACCGCCCATCTCCTCCAGCGAGACCTGCTGTCCGATCACCATCTCGGCCATGCGCGGCGAGCCCAGGTACATGCTCGCGCGGCCCTCCACCATGATCACGATGTCGCAGAAGGCCGGGATGTAGGCACCGCCGGCCGCCGAGGGGCCGAAGAGCAGGCAGACCTGCGGCACGAGGCCGGAGAGCCGGCACTGGTTGTAGAAGATCCGCCCGGCACCGCGGCGCCCGGGGAACATCTGCACCTGCTCGGTGATCCGGGCACCGGCGGAGTCGACCAGGTACAGCAGCGGGACCCGGAGCCGCTCGGCGCGCTCCTGGATCCGGAGGATCTTCTCGACCGTGCGCGGCCCCCACGAGCCGGCCTTCACCGTCGAGTCGTTGGCCATGACGCAGACGTCCCGGCCGCCGATCCTCCCGGTGCCGGTGACCACCGCCTCGGCCGGGAGCTCGGGCTCGAGGCTTCCCGCGAAGCGGCCGTCCTCGACGAAGGAACCCGCATCGAGGAGCAGATCGAGCCGCTCCCGGCAGAAGAGCTTGCCCTGCTCCCGCGCGCGCTCGTGGTACCGGGCGGCCCCCCCGCGGAGGATCCGCCGGATGCGCTCCTCGACCTCCTGCCCGGTCTTCACGCGGGACCCGATTCCGTCGCGGAGCCCGCCCTCCGGCCCGTGGTCCGGCCGGGCTCCGGGCCTCGATGCCTACCTCCGGTAGTCGTAGAAGCCCCGCCCGGTCTTCCGGCCCAGCCACCCGGCCTCGACCCGCCGCTGGATCTCGAGGCAGGGCGCATAGCGCGGGTTTCCGTACTCCCGGTAGAGGCTGTCGAGGATGGCGTAGACCACGTCGAGGCCCACGAGGTCCGCGAGCGCGAGGGGCCCCATGGGGTGGTTGCAGCCGAGCTTCATGCACTCGTCGATGCCCTCGGCGGTGGACACGCCCTCCTGGAGCGCGAAGGCCGCCTCGTTGATCATCGGGAAGAGCACCCGGTTGACCACGAAGCCCGGCATGTCCTTGACGTCGATCGGAACCTTGCCGAGCGACTCCGCGAGGGCACGCGCCGCCGCCAGCGTGGAATCGGCGCTGCGCAGTCCCGCCACGATCTCGACCAGCTTCATGGCCGGCACCGGGTTGAAGAAGTGCATGCCCACGAAGTGGCCCGGCCGGCCGCTCACCGAGGCGAGGCGGGTCACGGAGAGGCTCGACGTATTCGTGGCCAGGATGCAGTCCTCGGGGAGGATCTCGTCGAGCTGGCGGAAGATCTCCCGCTTGACCTCGAAGACCTCGGGCGCCGACTCGATCACGATGTCGCAGCCCTTGAGCTCCTCGAGCGGGACCACGCCGCGGATCCTTCCGAGCAGGGCTTCGGCGTCGGCCTCGCTCATGCGCTCCTTGGCGACGAGGCGCCCGACCGACTTCCGGACCCGTTCGAGGCCGCGGTCCACCGAGTCCTGCTTGCGGTTCTGGAAGAGCACCTCGTAGCCGGACTGCGCCGCGACCTGCGCGATCCCGGAGCCCATGGTGCCGGTGCCGATCACCCCGATGGTGCGGATGGCCATGACTAGACGAGCTCCACCGCCAGCGCCACGGCCTCGCCGCCCCCGATGCACAGGGTGGCCACACCCGTCCGCTTGCCGCGGTCCTTGAGGGCGTAGAGCAGGGTCACCAGGATCCGAGCCCCGGAGCAGCCGATCGGATGCCCGAGGGAGACTGCGCCGCCGTTCACGTTGACGCGCTCGGGATCGAGGTCGTGCTCCTTCATCGCCGCCATGGTGACACCGGAGAAGGCCTCGTTGATCTCGTAGAGGTCGAAGTCGGCGGCCCCCCGTCCGGTCCGCTCGTAGAGCTTGCGCAGGGCCTCCACCGGCGCGATGGTGAACCACTTGGGCTCCACGGCGGCCGACGCATCGGCCACGATGCGCGCCAGGATCGGGTAGCCGCGCTCGCGGGCCACCGACTCCTCGGCGACGAGCAGCGCCGCCGCACCGTCGTTCAGGGTGCTGGCGTTGGCGGCCGTGACGGTGCCGTCCTTCGAGAAGGCCGGCCGGAGCCCGCCCATCTTGTCGAGCTTGGCGCGACCGGGCTCCTCGTCCGTGTCGACGAGCAGCGGCTCGCCCCGTCGCTGGGGGACGGAGACCGGCACGATCTCCTCCTTGAAGCGCCCCTCCTTCTGCGCCGCGAGGGCCCGCTCGTAGCTCTGCCGGGCGAAGGCATCCTGCTCTTCCCGGCTGAAGG
>JALSIO010000045.1 GCA_026989995.1 Myxococcales bacterium | reverse complement strand
CCGAGCGGGGTGCGCATTGCCGACGGGGCGGGGGGGAGGGGAAGCGACGAAGGGTGGCATCCGGACGGCACCGCGCGGTGCGCCGCGGCCGGCGCGTCGCGGTCTCAGTCGAGCCCGACCGGCCCGGTCCGGCCCACGACGGCGAGCGCCGCCTCGACGAGGTGGCGTTCCTCCCCGTGCTGGTCGGGCGCGACGCCGTTCCAGCAACGCGGACAGAGCCCCGAGGCGTAGCGCACGAACATGCGGGCACCGCAGCGGGTGCACCCGAAGGCCCCGGCATCCGCGGCGAGGGCACGGATCAGATGGCTGCTCGAGATCTGGCGGAGCTTGTCGCGACGAATGCGCATGCGGGGCCTCCGGGTCGGTCCGCAGGTGGGTGGCCCGAAGGGGGGGGCGGGTGACCTCCCCTCCCTCCGGGGCTTCGGTCTCGGATTGCCGACGGGGCCCGGAACGTTCTCGGCCCGGGACATCCGGCGTGCCGACCTCCGGGCCGTGGAAGTCCGGCCCGCAGCCGGTCTCGGGCGGGGCTGTTTCGGATCCCCGCGCCGTCGGCCGTGCGGGCTCGGTGGGGGCGCCCCTTCGGCTGGTGGGGGCGCCCCTTCGGCTATTCTCGGCCCCGCACGGTGCCCGGCCCGGAGCGGCCGGCCGGGTGGCCCTGGGGGGTGGCCATGAGCAGACCTGCGAACCGCGGGCCGGTCGTTCGGGTCCGGCGGAGCCGGGGCAGCGGGGACGTGTCGGGTCGCGAGCGCCGCCGGTGGCGTGCCCCGGCGATCGTCGCCCTCGCGGTGCTCCTCGGCGCGACCGGCGCCGCGCAGCCCGACGACGACTGGGCCTCGTGCCTCGACGAGCGCGCCCTCGGGCGGGTGTCGTGTCCGGCCGTGGACGACCGCTGTGTCGCGAGGTGCATGGTGGCCGTGAACATCGATCTCTACCTCGAGCCCACCTTCGACCTGCTCGAGCGGTTCCGGGGTCGGGACGACGAGGAGGCGCGGAAGTGGCGGTCCCGGCTCGTCCGCCAGCTCACCTTCATGGGTTTCCTGGATGCGACCTCCCACCTCTCGGACGACGAGATCCACGCCCAGGTCCGGGAGGCCGGGCTCGCCCGCCGGGCCCGCTCCCACCTCGAGGAGCTGCTGCGCGTGGGCCTCGCGGGCGATCGGCTCGCCCTCTACCGGCGCTTCCTGCTCGGGGAGGGCGTGGCGGCGGCGCCGCCGCCTGCCGGCGGCGCGACCGCCGCCGGGATGTCGCCGCGGGATCCGGCCGCGCCCTGAGGCGCGTCGGGGCCGCGGGGTTCAGCCCGTCGCGGGTGGGCTCGAAACGTCGTCGGTGGGGCGCAGGCCCGGCCAGTCGGGGGGCGCGCCGCACGCGCGGACCACGCGTGAGAGTGCCGCCAGCAGGGCCGGCGCCTGTTCGGTGGGCGTGTCCCCCAGCCGGACCAGCACGAGGTCGAGCCCGGGAACCACGGCGATCCGCTGGCCCCGAAAGCCGGAGGCGCAGAAGGTTCCGAGGTCGTCCGTCTCGAGCCAGAAGTGCGCCCCGTAGCGCCCCGCGCTGCCGGGGGTGGGCGTGCGCGCGTGGTCCACCCAGCTGCGCGGCAGCACGCGACGCGGCCCGAATCGCCCGCCCCGCAGGTAGAGCAGGCCGAAGCGGGCGAAGTCCCGGGCGGTGGCGAAGACGAAGGAGGAGCCGATGAAGGTTCCCGCGGCGTCGAAGCGGGCCTCCGCGCTTCGCATGCCGAGGGGGCCGAAGAGCTCCTCCTGCAGCAGTCGCCGACAGGCATCGGGTCCCCCGACCGCCGCGCCGAGGATTCGCGCGACCAGGTTGCTCGTCCCGCTCGAGTAGGACCAGACCGTTCCGGGGGGATGCGCGAGCGGCATCGCGGCGGCGAAGCCGGCCACGTCGTCCCGGCCCCGGCCGAAGAGCATCTGGATCACGTCGGAGGACTCCGGATCCACGTAGTCCTCCGCGAAGCGCAGTCCGCTCGACATGCGCAGCAGATGCTCGAGGGTGATCGCGGCGCGGGGGTCTCCCGGGGTGGACCACTCCGGGACGGGCGCCGGGGCCTCCGGATCGAGCAGCCCGCGCGCCACCGCGATCCCGACCGCCGCGTGGAGGATGCTCTTGGCCATCGACCACGAGATGTGCGGCACGTCCGGCCCGCTCTCCGGGCCATAGCGCTCGGCGACGATGCGGCCTCCCTGGACCACCACGAGCGCGTGCTGCCGCCCGAGCTCGGCTTCGCGCGCGGGGTCGAAGAGTTCCCGCACCGCGTCCGCGAGCGCCTGCCCACCGGTTTCGGGAGGGGCGCAGGGCCACTCGGGAAGGGGCCACGGGACCCCGACGGGCTGCTCGGGGAGCGCGGGGGCGGCGTCGGCACGGGGCACGTGCGAAGGCTACCCACGGCAGCTCCTCCTGCGCCACGGCGATCGTCTCGACCGCCGGGCGGGCTTCGGTAGAGTCCGGCCGATGGTCGGGGATGCCTGGCGTCGGAGCGCTCTCGCCGTCCTCGGCCGGCTCCCGCTGCACCTCCTCTCCCGCGTCGCCGGCCGCCTCGCGGAGGTGGAGCTTCCGCGGCGGCTTCGCCGCCCGCTCCTCGGCGGTTTCGCGCGCCTGGTGGGCGTGGAACTCGGCGAGGTCCCGCTGCCGCTCGAGTCCTACCCCTCGCTTCAGGCCTTCTTCACGCGCTCGCTGGCCCCGGGAGCCCGCCCCATCGATCCCCGACCCGACTCGGTGCTCGCGCCCTGCGACGGACGGGTGGGCGCCTTCGGAACGGTGGAGGAGGGCCGCCTCCTGCAGGTGAAGGGGAGGTCGTACGGGCTCGCGGAGCTTCTCGGCGACCCGGACGAGGCGAAGGCCCTCGAAGGGGGGCGCTTCGCCACCTTCTACCTGGCGCCCCGTGACTACCACCGCTTCCACGCGCCCTGCTCCGGCCGGGTGGTGGCGCTTCGGTACCTTCCGGGGGAGCTCTGGCCCGTGAACCGGCTCGGCGTGGAGGGCGTGGAGGCCCTCTTCGCGCGCAACGAGCGCCTCGTGGCGCACTTCGAGCTCGAGGCCGGCGGGCCCGCGGGTGGCGGCGGACGCTTCGCAGTGGCCGCCGTGGGCGCGACGCTGGTGGGGTGCGTGCGCGTGGGCTTCGACGACCTGCGCACCGGCGGCGGCGGGCCGGTGCTCCGCCGCTACGAGCCGGGGGTGCCGGTCGCGCGGGGCGAGGAGTGGGGGCACTTCGAGTTCGGCTCGACGCTCGTGGTGGTCGCCGGGCCGGGGCTGCTCGAATGGGAGCTGCCGGGCGAGGGCGCGCCCGTCCGCATGGGCCGGAGGGTCGGGCGGCTGTTCGTCCCGAGCCCCGCCCGAGGGGAGCGCGCCGGGCACGGAGCCGATGGCTGCGCGGGGGGCCGCAGGGAGGAGGAGGGAAGGTGCGCGCACCCGCAGCCGAGGTGAAGAGCTGTCCCCGCTGCCGGGTGACGGCGCCGCCGGAGTACCGGCGCTGCGTCCACTGCGGGGCGCGCCTGGTGGGCGGGAGTGCGGCCGGGGTCCTTCTTCGCGCCACCGGGGGCGCCTCGGAGGACCACCCGGGCGAGGTCACCGGCGGTGGGGTGCTCGAGACGGCTGCCGGAGAGGCGGCCCCGGAGGAGGAGGCCCGCGGAGGCGTCCTCGGCCGCATCCCCTGGTTCTGGCTCCTCCTGCTCCTGGTCCCCCTCCTGCGGCGCGCCTGCGCCCCCGAGTAGGCGGACGGCCGGGCGCCCTACTCCTCGAGGTCGCAGAGGATCCGCACTTCGGGTCCCACCTGGAAGAAGGGCGGGCGCAGCGGGTCGGGCCGGGGATCCCCCGGCAGGACCAGGCTGCAGTCGTCGCAGAGGACGTTCTGCCAGTCCGGGGTCCCTGCGATCATCGCCCGCACCCACGAGTCGATGGTGGGAACGTTGCCCGTGGTGTCGGTGTAGACCCTGTCGCTTCCGAACATGGTGTGCCTCGAGCCCGCACCCACGTAGTAGCGGTAGTTCGGCGCGTTCTCGGCAGCCCTCTGGTTCAGCTCCAGCATCAGCCGGTTCCACTCGCAGCTGCTCTCCCACCAGCGGAACCAGGCGGTGATGTCCGAGAGATTGCGCATGATGTTGTAGAAGCCGGTCTGGCCGCCCGTTCCCCCGTCGAAGGCGGTGGTGTAGGTGCCGAAGCGATCGTTCGGGTAGGTGCGGGCGGCGGAAATCCACAGATCCGCCGCATCGAGCTCCGTGATGGGCACGTCGAGCTCCGGGATCCAGGCCGGCATGGTGCGCTCGATGCCCCAGTTGCCGATGTGGTTCGCCAGGAAATCCGGGGTGATCACGCCGTTTCCGGCGTCCCCGAGGATCGCGAACTCGGACGACGGGTAGGCCATCTCCTTCAGGTAGACTCCGTTCATCGCAGCGCCGTAGGCCCCTGCGCTCGAGCCGGTCACGAAGACCCGGTCGGGCGAGACGAAGTGCTCCCGGGCCCACTTCTCCACCACGGCCGCGTTGATCCGCCCCCGGTGGAAGATCACTTCCTGCTGCCGCCCGTCGGGAGTCACGTAGAGGTGGTCCTCGGCTCCCCAGTGGACGTCTCCCGTGCAGTAGGGAACCACGATGGCATTCCAGCCCCGGAAGGGGCTCCGGGTCGGGTCGTTGAAGCCGTGCGGGAAATTGTCGGGATTCTCGTCCGAGTTGGCTTCCTGCTTGTAGACCGGAAGCGACACGCAGGTTCCGAAGTTCCAGCAGGCGCCGCCACCCTGGTAGTAGACGAGCAGGTTGTTGTTGCCCGGATCGCCGCGGCGGACCCAGAAGCGGTACGCGGTGCCCCGGGAGCACAGCGGCTCGAGGAGCTCGCCCTGGTACTCGACCGGCGCGGGCACCATCTCGGTCCATTGCGCGGGCACCGCGGGCGAGACCACGTGGGCGAGCAGCGTGTTCCGCACCAGCTCCTCCACGCGGCGTCGGACGTCCTCCGCGTGTGCGGGCGCGGGGCAGCCCGCGGCGCCGTAGGCCGCCTCGAAGGCGGCCAGGGCGTGGCTCCGGCGGCTGGCGAGCTTCTCGCGCAGGGGATCCTCCTCGGGTCGGCCGACCTGTCGCGCCTCGGAGCCCAGCAGGCGGGCACAGGTGCGGGCCGCTGCGGCCACGCGACCCATGCGACACGAGCGGCCCCTCTTCCCGGGGGCCGGCTCCTCGGAGAGGACCTCGTCGACGACCGCACCCGCTCCGGCGACCAGTGCGTCGAAGACGGCGTCGGCGTCTGCGGTGGTCTCCCGGCATTCGGCGCCCTCGGCCTCGGATCGCTGTTCGGCCAGTGCGAAGCGACGACCGAGAATGCGGCGCAGGCCGGCCAGGCGCCGGTCGAGATCGGAGGCGCCGGCGCCGAGGCGGTGGAGGGCGACGGCCTCCATGGCCTTGCGACAGACCTTCGCCGCGGTCTGGAGCTTGCGCTCGACGCAGGTGCGGGTCGGATAGCCCTCGCCCCCCGCACGCGCGACCCGCGGGAGGGTGGCCGCGAGGGCGAGGACCAGCACGGCGAGCCCGGCTACCGGGGCCATGCGGACGGAATCGGGACGGAGCAGCGGGGCCATGGCATCTCCAGCAGCAGCGCCGGGACCGGCGGGGTGGTCCCGCCCCGACCCGGCGGGGTCGAGACCCGAGGCTCGGCGGTTCCTGAACACCTGTCAAGCCGACAGGATCCGCGCTCCCCAGGGGGGCAGGCCGGGCCCTACACCCAGTTTGTGGCGCCGGCGGGGCCGTGGTGTCGCGCGGGATCCGCGCAGCCTGCGCCCGGGGCAGGCACTGGCCGGCGACCCTTCCGCCCGGGATCGCTCAGTCCGGGTAGCGGATGCGGCAGCACCGGCTCGTGGGCACGCCCTGGCAGGTCAGGATCCAGCCCTCCTCCCGCTGTCGGGCGTCGAGACACTCGTTGTGCCGCAGGTGGACCTCGCCCTCCTCGAGGCGCGCCATGCAGCACGAGCAGTAGCCCTCCTCGCACGAGAAGGGCGGGTCGAGCCCGGCCCGCCGGGCGGCCTGGAGGAGGGTCTCTCCCGGCCGGTACGGCACGGTGTGCCTTTGGCCGTCGAGGATGATCTCCACCGCCTCCGGCGCCTCCGCCTCGGCGGGCGCCGACTCGGCGGGTGCCGGCTCGCCGGAGAGCTCGAAGCGTTCGATGAAGATCTGGTCCCGTGCCACCCCGAGTTCTTCGAGGGTCCTTTCGACGAGATCCATGAAGGGTCCCGGCCCGCAGATGTAGAAGTCCGCGTCCCCGGCCTCGCCCACGTGGCGGAGCACCGTCTCCCGGTCGGCGAAGCCGTGGACGTCGTCGAGACGGTGCGCGACGCGGAGGCGGCCGCGGTATCGGCCCTCGAGCTCCGCGAGCTCGTCCCGGAAG